>CAMHMG010000199.1 GCA_946186175.1 uncultured Clostridia bacterium
CTGGGAAGAAAAATAATCTTGTTTTCGGTTATGTCGTGTGATAAACTATAATATTATTGTATTTGTTATCTGATAAAGGAGAAATGATGAAGAGATTATTTGTAAGTGATTTGGACGGAACATTACTCAACAAGGCAGCGGAGCTTAATGATGAAACTGTCATTGTGATCAATGATTGTATTGCAAAGGGACTTGATTTTACAATCTCCACAGCAAGGACACCGGCAACTGCACTTAAGATATTAGAACCGCTTGATTTAAAACTGCCAATCACACTTATGAATGGTGTTCTGATATACGATATTATCAAAGATGAATATATCAAAGAAGAATATTTAGATGAGCTTGTTGTAATGGTTGTTCTTGGCCTTGTTAAAACCAGAGGACTTAATTGTTTTTTATATGCAATCAAGGATGGCGGCTTTACAGCATATTATGATAGTGTGGATTCTAAGTCTCTTAATTATTTTCGTAATGAGTGGATAATGAAATATGACAAAAGATTTACCGAAGTCGAGGACTTAAGTCTTGTTGCAAAAGATAACATTTTGTCGTTTATGCTAAGAGAACCCAAAGACAAACTTGAAGGTTTAAGAAGAGAGCTTACAGTTGCCAAGGGTGTAAAGACTGAATTTTATCCTGATGTGTATAATTCTGAATATTACATATTGGAGATATACAGCGATGCCGCATCTAAGAAGGAAGCTATCACATATCTTAGAAAACAGGGCGGATATGACAGTATAACAGGATTTGGCGATAATCTTAATGATGTATCCTTATATGAAGCGTGTGATTATTTCTATGCTGTCAGTAATGCACACCCGGAAATACAGAATATGGCTAATTCCGTTATCCCTTCAAATGAGGAAAATGGTGTTGCAAAGTACTTAGAGACTATGATAGATCAACTTGGTGATTAGAGAAATCAGAATATTATATTATGAAATGTGAGGTATATAATGGAGAATATAACTGTTAAGGACATTGTTGAAATGACCGGTGGAGTATTGCTATGTGGTGATGAGAATACCGCTATTATAGATCTGTGTATTAACTCTAAGGAAATCAAGGAAGGCGATCTTTTTGTTCCTATAATTGGAGAGAAGGTGGATGCTCACAGATTTATAGAGTCTGCACTTGAAAAGGGCGCTGCGTCGTTAACTTCAGAGCATGATGGGGTCGTAGTTGCGCAGAAACCATATATAAGGGTTGATGATACTACTGAAGCGTTGAAGAGAATAGGTGTTGGTATGCGCTCACGTTTGATAAATGTTCCCATAGTTGCTGTTACCGGAAGTGTTGGCAAGACTACAACGAGAACAATGATTGCGCATGCACTTTCTGCCGGAAAGAAGACCTATCAGACAGAGAAGAACTATAATTCTCAGATAGGGGTACCTATAACATTATCGCGCATGAACAGTGATGATGAAATAGCTGTTTTGGAGCTTGGTATCAGTGAGGATGGGCAGATGGATATATTGTCTGATATGGTAAGACCGGATATGGCGGTTGTTACAACAATAGGCGTTGCTCATATTGAGTTTATGAAAACAAAAGAGAATATCAGACATCAGAAATTATCAATTATTCATTCAATGAAAAAGGATGGTCTGTTGTTCTTAAATGGTGATGACGATATGCTTCAGGATGCAGTTTCTACAGAGCACATTAAGTGCAGAACTATTTTTTATGGGACAGAACCATGGTGTGATTATTATGCAAAGGACATAGCATATCACAGTGATCATACAACATTTACATGCGTGCATGGAGCACAACAGATTGTGGTTACACTTAAAGCGTTTGGAAAACATAATGTGGCTAATTGTGTTGCTGCTTTAGCAGTCGCTAATGAGAATGGGGTACCATTTGAAGCAGCTGCAGAGCATATGAAAACCTATGAAGGACCAAGACAGAAAATCATTCATGATGAAGGAAAATACACCATAATTGATGATACCTATAATGCAAGTCCTGATTCTATGAAAGCAAGCATCAACGTTCTTTGCGATATGCCGTGTAAGGGCAGAAGATTTGCAGTGCTTGGTGATATGTTAGAACTTGGTGAGAATTCAGAAGCATATCACAGAGATATTGGCAGATATCTGTTAAGCAAAGATGTTGATGAAGTGTATGTGATAGGTGAACTCGCGGCATACATAAAGGATGAGATGAAACAGAGCGGATCAGAGAATACTAAAGTCTATGCATTTTCTGATAATGAAGAAGCCGCAATGAGTCTTGTGGCATTATTACAACCGGATGATATTTTGTTGGTGAAGGCTTCGAATGGTATGCATTTGGGAGAAATTGTTAATATCCTGATGTCTTCCTGAAATACCACCTTTTTGTTTGACTTTACTATTGATAAATGTTATCATTTAGTGAGTACTATATGATAATTACAGAAGAGAATGTTTTAAAGTCAAAGACAATGCGTGATTTGAGACAGAAAACTACAATGTATCATCATATAGATACAAGAGATTATTGTAGGAGGTATTTTTATGAAGTTTGTATGTAGTGTATGCGGATATGTATATGAGGGAGATAAGGCACCGGATGAATGCCCTGTATGTCATGCACCGGCTGAGAAATTCAAAGAGATGAGTGGGAACCTTACATGGGCTTCAGAGCATGTTGTTGGGGTTGCTCAGGGAGTCAGCGAAGATATTATCGCAGACCTTCGTTCTAATTTTGAAGGTGAGTGTTCAGAAGTTGGTATGTATCTTGCTATGGCAAGAGTTGCATATAGAGAAGGCTATGCTGAGGTAGGAATGTATTTTGAGAAGGCGGCTTACGAGGAAGCTGATCATGCTGCAAGATTTGCGGAATTACTTGGTGAGGTTGTAACAGATTCTACTAAGAAGAATCTTGAAATGAGAGTAGATGCTGAGAACGGTGCAACCAATGGTAAGACTGATTTGGCAAAGCGTGCGAAGGCAGCTAATCTTGATGCAATTCATGATACTGTACATGAAATGGCAAGAGATGAGGCAAGACATGGAAAAGCCTTCAAGGGATTGCTTGACAGATATTTTAGCTAAGATTAAATTTGAGGATGGATAATATATTCATCCTCTTTTTTTGTGCATTTTGTCATGAAACTTTGTAATTTTAATTCGATGCTTGTCGATACTAGAGAAAATTTGCTAAAAAGTTGCAAAATAGTATTTTTTGGAGTAGTATGAACTATGGATTAAATACAAAATGTAGTTAACATGCATAAGCTTACGGCTGGTTTGATTCAGCTTTAAGTTGAAAAAATGGAGGATGTGTATCATGGCAACAAAAAAAGAAGAACAGGTTAAGGCAGCAATGGCTAAGGTAGAGGCAGCTAAGAAAGCAGCAGCAACTAAGGATACAACAGAGAAGAAAGCACCTGCTAAGAAAGCAGCAACAACTAAGGCAGCAGCAGAGAAGAAGGCACCTGCTAAGAAGGCAACAACTAAGGCAGCAGCAGAGAAGAAAGCACCTGCTAAGAAGGAAGCTACAACTAAGGCAGCAGAGAAGAAAGCACCTGCTAAGAAAGCAACAACAGCTAAGAAGACAACAGCAGCTAAGAAAGTAACAGAGACAGTATTTGTACAGTGCTTTGGTTATGAGATCACTACAGATGATATCAAGGCTAAGGTTGCAGAAGCAGTTGGAAAGAAGTCTGTAAAGGAACTTAACATCTATGTTAAGCCTGAAGAGGGAATGATTTACTTCACAGCTGATGGTGAGCAGGGAAGCGTTAATCTTTAATTATAACTAGATAATATTACTGAAGTATGAGGACATCATTTATGGTGTCCTTTTCTTTATGCACACAATAGACTTTTGGGTCAAAATGTGGTAAATTGAATTAATGTATTAAATATAAAAAATTTTCAGGAGGTGTTGATCAAGATGAAATTGGGATTTATCGGATGTGGTAATATGGCAAGCGCCATGATGAAAGGAATTATCGCTAACAACATTGTTGATAAAGAGGATATTATCGGTTCTGATGTGCTGGATGATTGCAGAGATAGAGCAAAGACTTCGCTTGGAATAGAGGTTACAGCTGATAATAACGAAGTTGTAGATAAAGCAGACGTTGTTGTACTTGCGGTTAAACCACAGTATTATGAGCAGGTTATTACAGGAATTAAAGACAGTGTGAGAGACCGACAGATCATTGTTACAATAGCTCCGGGAAAGACCTTAGCATGGGTGACAGAACAATTCGGTAAGAAGGTCAAGATTGTAAGAACTATGCCTAACACACCGGCATTGGTTGGCGAGGGAATAACAGCTGCATGTTATAATGAGTTTGTAACTGAGGATGAACTTGAAATGGTAGTTAATCTTTTGAAAGGCTTTGGAAGATGTGAGGTTATATCAGAAAATCTTATGGATGTTGTAGTATCTGTAAGTTCAAGTTCGCCTGCATATGTATTTATGTTTATAGAGGCGATGGCAGATGCTGCGGTTGCCGACGGAATGCCAAGAGCACAGGCATATGAGTTTGCTGCACAGGCAGTGCTTGGCAGTGCTAAGATGGTCTTAGAAACCGGTAAACATCCGGGTGAACTTAAGGATATGGTCTGCTCTCCGGCAGGAACAACCATTGAGGCTGTTCGTGTATTAGAGGAGAAGGGAATGCGAAGCGCAGTAATAGAAGCGATGAAGGCGTGCACAAGGAAGGCAAAAGGAATGTAAGTTAAGTTGCTGGAATTACTATGTAATGGAGCAACTCGTATATCACCGAGTGATAAAAGGTGCTTTTGACACCTATATCATAATATATTATAGAGATTAATATTTACCAAAGGAGGTATTAACAAATGAAGTATGAGATTATTGGAAAGACAGTTCCGGCCGTGGAGGTTGAGCTTAACAGGGGAGAGTCAATGTATACCCAGAGCGGCGGCATGGTATGGCAGACAGAAGGAATTAATATGAGCACCAACACAAAGGGTGGGCTTATGAAGGGTCTTGGAAGAATGCTTGCAGGAGAGTCATTGTTTATGGCTACCTATACTGCTGAGAGGGATGGAGCTAAGATTGCATTTGGTTCTACGGTACCGGGAGATGTTATTCCTGTTAATTTAACAGGTACTCCGGGAATCATTGCCCAGAAAAAAGCATTTCTGTGTGCGCAGGAAGGTGTCAATGTTAATATAACTTTAACAAAGAAATTATCATCAGGTTTCTTCGGCGGTGAGGGATTCATATTGGAGGATATTTCAGGAGACGGATATGCATTCCTTGAGGTTGATGGTGATCAGGTAGTCAAGGAGCTTGCTGCCGGTGAGGTTATTAAAGTTGACACAGGTAATGTAGTTGCTTTTGACAAATCCGTTAATTATGAGATTGAGACAGTGAAAGGATTGGGTAATATATTCTTCGGCGGTGAGGGATTATTCATTACAAAGCTTACAGGTCCGGGACGTGTCGTATTACAGACACAGAATTTCAACGATTTTGCAGGACGCATAATCTCAATGATGCCAAGTAAGGGTTGATTTATTTATATACCACAGTTTTTTACTATGAAAGTTAACGAATCAAGCTCGAAGAGCGTAGATGAGTGTTACT
>CAMHMG010000200.1 GCA_946186175.1 uncultured Clostridia bacterium
TGAGCTTGTTTGCGACTTCGCTTTTCAACTTAGATTCCTCATCATTCATATACAACAATTCAAGGAACACCATCTGTGTTGCAGGCATCATTTTGTCCGCTTTGATAAGCTGTTTTTTATAGACATCCAGCAATATTATCCCCATAAATGGCAAAAAAACATTTCCCGGTAAGTCCACAAATGGAACTCCGTTTTTCACCATTGCATTTCTCATAGACACACTGTTTATGGCTACTTCATATGCTACAGGACACTGCAATGCTTCCTCATACTTTGCTTTTTGCTTTTTCATAGCAGCAATACTTAATTCCGTTTCCTGCATAACATCAACAATAGCAAAGTTAACGCCATATATTTCAACCATTGCAATATCACGCACAGTCATAAAAATTGGCAGTGGTAATTTATTTTTGTATTCTGATATTTTTACTTTACAACCAAAATACTGCTCTAACTGTTTTTTCATATAGCGTCTCCTTGTAACATATTTTTATACATAGTAACATATTGTTTGTTATTTTTCAATATTTTATGTTATCACCTTGCATTCAGATAGTTTTCAAAACTATTTTAATATAGCAAAAGCTTCACATAAACAAATCGACATTTATACCGACACTTTTTTCATTTGTCACATTAATTATATAACAATCGTGACAAATTTCATTCATTTTATCGAGAACAGTCCGGTTAATAAATACATTTCAAAACAAAAATATGGGTACAATGGGGGTACAAGTCACTTTGCCATGTTGCAAAAGCCTTGATAATACAGTGTTTTCAAGCAAAAACACATATATTCCCGTGGCACACGAAAAGTAATTAAACCTCCTCATATATGAGTGGATTTTTTCATGATTTTTGTGTTATAAAGTGTGTTATAAATGGTGTCCATAACACACTTACTTTTTCAGATGAAAACATCAACAATACTAATGCATCATACATTAATTATAAGGAGCAAACGATTTTTTCACATTCTTTTCATTCCCACTTAAAGTTATCTTTTCCTGCACCTATTTCAAAATGACATTTCACAATACCAAGATCAATTTTTAAATTTGTCCCAATCAATCCTGTCTTAGCTCTCACATCGCCATTATCCGCCAACTCAATTTTAAACTTTTGCTGATTAATTGCAGTAGGGGCAAGAAGTGCAGTCTCCACACCTTTCTTAAACCATTCAGGCGAATCCACCGATATGTTGCTTACATCAGATTCATCTTTGCTTTTTCTCACACTGCCACTCGTTTTTCCATATCCCAGTGCAATGATAATTACTTCCTTTTCATCCGATTCTTTCCTGGCTTTACTTTTCCCATGGGTAAGTGCAACCCAGCAGGTATTAAGCCCTAATTCCTGTGCTTTCAACACAAGCTGTTCACCATAATATCCACATCGTTCCTCTAAATCAATAGCTTTCTTTCCGATCATGGCAATATAGTTATTTACATTTTCAAACTTGCCATAATGTGCCATACGAGAATTAAAGCACTCCGGCTCATCATAAATAATCTGTATATTTAGATTTCCTTCTTTGTTCAGTGTATCTGCGTATTCATTTAACTGCTCTCTAACATCCTCACTAATTTTTTTATCCAAATATTGTCTTACGCTGTGACGCTCTCTAATAATATCCATTTTTTCTTTCATATGATAATTGCTCCTTTATTTTTTGCTATTTGCTCTTTGATATACATGACCACTTATAATGTCCTCAGTCAGTTTACTAACCTCAGAAATCTCCGGCTTGAATCCCCGGTCAAACCAATGAATCAATGTTTGAGTAAGGGCACCTGCTACATATGCGACAGAGTAATCTGGGTATTCTTCCGTTTCATTAATATGTTGAAATAAATCTATCATAGGGAGATACTTTTCAAATTCCTTTTCCATTAAATATGCCATATTGTTTGCAATCAATATTTTTACAAAATTACGTTCGCCATAGAAGAACCTAAAAAAATTGGTCGCAAGTTCATGACATTCAATTCCTTTAAATTCCCTACAATCATCTTGAAACTTAGCAAACAAATTTTGGAAATGATATTCCATCACTTCATCTTTTGAATCAAACATCTGATAAAATGTCTGACGTGACAAATCCGCTTCTACACAAATGTCTTTGACCGTTATCTTAGTATATTTTTCTATTTCTAATAACCTCATTAGTGCAGCATCAAGCCACTGCATGGATCTTATTGCTGTCTGATTTTCTCCGCTATACATTCTTCCTCCCTTCTCAACTCTGACAGATTATAATATCTGTACATCTTGCTCAACTCACCTTGACAGATGTCAGCGTTAAGGATAAAATAGCACTAACACTTACACTTGTCAAGGTGATATAATTATGGAACTATTATTAACTTTAGTATTTAGGAGGCGCTGGAACATCGCTTACTAATCATAATCATCAAGTGGGTGATTTATATTTCTCAAGCTGCACGAGCTCAACAGGATCATGCCCCACATAAACCAAAGCTTTCTTCAACGCTTCAGATCATTCATGTTTTTGTTTCCGAACCATTCTTTGATAATTCTCGCCTCAATTTTCTTCTCACCCGGTTAATGTGCCTTTCGAAATCTCCACAGTTGATCAATTCGGCTATTAAAAGCTGTTCAAAAGTCGGCACTGTGCAGGAATAGAATCCAAGCCTTACATCAAATCTTTCCACCAGACGTTTAGGAATCACCATATACCCCACTCTCAAAGAAGAAGAGATGGACCGTGAAAATGTATTCATATATATTACATTATCACAGATCGAAAGAGAAAACATAGTCTCCTCCGGTTTACTTGAAATGGAAAACTCCGATTCAAAGTCATCTTCTATGATGAAACGCCCGGTCTTCGATGCCCATCGAATATATTCATGCTTTTTTGATGCTGATGCAGTGATGCCTGATGGAAAACTACGGTAAGGAGATATATGTAAAATGCTTGCTGAAGTTTCAGACAGAGCCTCACTTTCTATCCCATCTGTTCCAAGTGGCAACAGCTCACAGCGAACTCCCGACATACGGTATACCTGTTCTATTTTTTTATATGACGGAGATTCTATCGCAAAGCAGCAATCCTGTCCAAAAATACCAACAACAAGACTATACAGGTACTCCGCCCCTGATCCCACGATGATTTGGTCAACATCAACATGAATATTACGGTTACGCGCGAGGTATTTTCTTATTGCGTCCCGAAATTTTACACTTCCTTTATGTGAAGTTTTTTCTAATAAAGCTTCCCCATAATCATTCATAATGCGACGCATCGTTTTCGAAAGAACGGAAAACGGAAAGGATGAGATAGTCCTTTCATAATTCTGTCTGTATTGGGGTAATGCCATATTCACTGACTTTGCAAAGCCATCTTCTTTGCGGAAAATAACATAATACCCACTTCTTTCTCTGGATTCCAGATAACCCTCATCACAGAGTAATTCATAAGCATGTTTTACGGTTATTACGCTCACATTCATTTCATCCGCCATAGTCTTCCTGGAAGGAAGTCTGCTGCCAAATGGGTAATTGCCATCAACGATATTATTTTTCAGACGATCGTAGAGCTGAATGTATAGAGGCATTATTCTTTTTTCTACATGAGATTCTCTAATCTGCATATATATTTTTCTCTCATTTTGGATATTTCAATATATCCAATTATAAATTAAAATGCCCAAAAAGAAAAGGAGGATTTTTAAAATGTCCAATAATCGATATGAATTAAACAAAAATCTGGCTCAAATGCTGAAAGGCGGCGTCATTATGGATGTTACCACACCTGAACAGGCAAGAATAGCTGAGGAAGCTGGTGCATGTGCCGTTATGGCACTTGAACGAATCCCTGCAGACATACGCGCAGCCGGAGGGGTTTCCCGTATGAGTGATCCTAAGATGATCAAAGGAATACAAGACGCAGTATCAATTCCGGTCATGGCCAAATGCCGTATCGGGCATTTCGCAGAGGCACAAATTCTTCAGGCAATAGAGATTGATTATATTGATGAATCTGAGGTCCTTTCACCTGCAGATGATAAATATCACATTGACAAGACCGGGTTCGATGTGCCGTTTGTATGTGGTGCCAAGGATCTTGGCGAAGCTCTTCGCAGAATAAACGAAGGTGCATCTATGATCCGTACCAAAGGTGAACCCGGAACCGGTGACATCATCCAGGCAGTACGACATATGCGATCAATGCAATCCGAAATCAGACGTATAGGTTCATTGTCTGAGGACGAACTTTTCGATACAGCAAAGAGTCTTGCTGTTCCATATGATCTGCTTAAGTACGTCCACGATCATAAGAAGCTTCCGGTCGTTAACTTTGCAGCAGGGGGTGTTGCAACTCCGGCTGATGCGGCACTCATGATGCAGCTCGGTGCGGAGGGAGTTTTTGTCGGCTCCGGAATATTTAAATCAGGTGATCCGGCTAAGAGAGCTTCTGCCATAGTAAAAGCAGTAACCAACTATACAGATGCAGCATTGTTAGCCGAATTATCTGAAGATCTGGGCGAAGCAATGGTAGGAATCAATGAGCAGGAAATCGATCTGCTTATGGCAGAAAGGGGAAAATAATATATGCAGATTGCTGTACTGGCACTGCAAGGTGCATTTATAGAGCATGAGAATATGCTGTCAAAACTCGGAGTTTCCAGTATCGAAATCCGACAGAAAAAAGATCTGAAAAAAGACTTTGACGGACTAATTATCCCTGGTGGTGAAAGCACCGTCCAGGGACAGCTTCTTAAGGAGCTTGATCTACTTAGTCCATTGAAAGATTTAATAGTTAATGGTATGCCCGTCTTTGGAACATGTGCCGGACTATTGCTGCTTGCAGACCGGATTGACAACGATACGCGTTCCTATCTTCAAACAATGGACATTATTGCAACAAGAAACGCGTACGGCAGACAATTGGGAAGTTTTTACATCGAATCTGAATTTGAAGGTATCGGCACTATACCTATGACCTTTATCAGGGCACCCTTTATCAAGAAAGTGTATGGCGGCGCTTCCCCTCTTGCAACCGTCGATGGTCATATTGTTGCTGCAAGACATGGAAAGCAATTGGTGACAGCCTTTCATCCCGAACTGAACAATTCTCTGTCCGTTCATGAATACTTCTGTAATATGGTAAATGGATCAGATTATTAGAACATCAGGATAGTGCATTCTTCCACTCATCTTCCTTAAATCCGGTCAACACCTTATCGTCAGTTATCAGAATGGGTCTTTTAACAAGCATTCCATCAGATGCAAGCAATTCAAACATCTCGTCTTCACTCATTTCGGGAAGCTTCTTGGAAAGACCCAATTCTCGATAGATCTGTCCACTGGTGTTAAAAAATCTCTTTAGCGGAAGTCCGCTCTTCTTGTAAAGAGCGCGTAACGTCTTCTCGTCAGGATGATCTTCCTTAATATCGATAACCTTATGCTCAAAATTATTGTCATCAAGCCATTTAACAGCTTTCTTACATGTTGAACATTTTGAATAGCAATATACTTTTATCATAATTAACTCCTTCT
>CAMHMG010000201.1 GCA_946186175.1 uncultured Clostridia bacterium
CGCCATCGCTGGCTAAAATCAATCCCGTTTTTACTGTTTCTGAAAACCAGTTCGCATAGACGTCGCACTCGAATTGCTACGCAATTCTCGTTCACGGGCATTCGCCCTATAAGCTCTCACAATGAATATCTCTCGTCCGCAAGCAGACATCGACATTCCCTGTTCGACCTTGCACGTCTCATTGCTTCTTGAAAAATCTTTAAAGAATTTCAGGGTTGTTTCGTTGTTTAATCATCATTCATTTTTTATGGTTCATGTGCTTGACTATATGTATTGTATCTCTATATAAATCAAGCCTTTGCGGTATGTTTAAGAGGCGTTTTCCTCACCGCAGCGAAGACTATAATATCACAGTACAATTCAGATGTCAACACCTTTTTTTATTTTTTTAAAGGTAATTTCAAAATCTTCTTTATATCGTTATTTGTAAGACCGGTTTTATAATTAGGATGATATATATTTATTTCCTCTGGTCTATCAAACAACTTTTCATCGTCATCAATTATTATGTTTTTTCCAACACTGTTTCTTCTTACTATAGTATTCTACTTCATTTTGTCTGCCTTTATTGGATAATGGAATAACGTCACTTATCTTAATTCCATATCTTTTAAGAGTACTTTCCAAATATTCATATGAATCAGTGTTATGTTCTTTTTCCCTCCCGGAACGCCATGTAGATATAAGAACAAGACGTAGAATATGTTGTTTTTCAAATTCTTTCCATAATCTACTGAGTGTTAAGAAACACTCGTTATTAAGTGAAAATGGTATCGCCCAATCTGATTCTTTATTCAGTACACCGTCAACATCGAGAAATACAGTCAACGATTCTTTGACTTTGGGCTTATTAAAGTAGGCTAATAATATGTTATTATGTATCACTTTGTCAATTTATTTATTAAAGAATGTACTCCTGAAAAACCACTTTTCTTATGATCTAATAATATTTTTAAAATACCCCTTGACATAAATAGTATATTGTACTATATTCTAAGTAGTACACAGTACTATATTAATATTATAACAGATTAGGAGAGTTATTAATGGACAAAGATGAACAAGCTTTTCTGGCTAATTATAATCCTGATCAATATAAACGTCCATCCGTTACAGCTGATATTGTTGTATTTACATTGGACAGAGATAATGATCTGAATATTTTACTTATTAAAAGAAAAGGACATCCTTTCAAAGACTGTTGGGCCATTCCGGGTGGGTTTTTGGAAGTAGATGAAGAGTCTGTTGATGAAACAGCCAGTCGCGAGCTATATGAAGAAACCGGTATCAAAGATGTATATTTGAAACAACTATATACTTTTAGTAATCCGGACAGAGACCCCAGAACCCATGTCGTTTCTGTAGCTTATACTGCTTTAGTTCCCAAGCAGCAGCTTAGTATACAGGCAGGAGATGATGCCAAAGAAGCAAGATTATTTAAAATACAATATGATATTGAAGGTATGAAATTCATAAGTGATGACATTACTATTTCTGAAACAATGTTGGCATTCGATCACAAAGATATTATAAGAACTGCTATTATGCGAATCAGAGGACGAATTGATTACGAACCGGATGCATTTGAATTGCTTAGGGATAAAAACGAATTTACTATATATGAACTTAAGCGTATTTACGAGAGTATTAAGAATACCACCTTGAATACGGCAAATTTCAGAAAATCATTTATACGAAATTATGTTAATACCGGCATATGCATCGATTTGAATAAGAAACGCACAGATACCGGTAAGCGTGCTGCAGAACTATATAAATATAACAATTAAAGAAAGGATGAGTATTATGAAGAAATTACTTATTGTTGTTGATATGCAGAATGATTTTGTCACTGGCTGTCTCGGAACAGAAGAGGCAAAAGCTATTGTACCAAAGGTAGTTGACCTTGTTCAGAATTTTGATGGTGATGTATGGTTTACCAGAGACACTCACCAATCAGATTATATGGAAACACAGGAAGGGAAGAAGCTGCCTGTTATTCACTGTATAGAGGGTACAGAAGGATGGGAGATCATTCCTGAACTAGTAAGCTTTACAGAGAAAGCAGATAAAATATTTGATAAGCCTACCTTCGGCAGTATCGCTCTTGCAGATGAACTTAGAAAGATTCAAAGCTCTACCGATATCGAGCACTATGATGAAATTAATCTTTGCGGGGTATGTACCGGAATATGTGTCATAAGCAACGCAATGCTTGCAAAGGCTGTTACTCCCGAAACCCCAATTAATATTATAGCTTCTGCATGTGCTTGTGTATCACCGGACAGTCACGAGACTGCTCTTAATGCTATGAAAACATGCCAGATAGATGTAATATGATATTTCAATCCTTCAAAAGTAAGATTGAACTCACTGAGAGTAATGGTTTAGTATAGTCTTAACTAGTTGCACCATTACTTTTAATTAACGAAACTAAATTATAATTAATAAAGAAAGACGAGGTATATAATTATGAGATTACCACAGATAATCAATTCATTATTAGAGACCGATTTATACAAATTTTCAATGGGAATGGCAATTTATCATCAATTCCCCGATTACAAAACTACTTGGACATTTAAATGCAGAAACAAAGATGTATTCTTCACTCCTGAAATGGTCGAGGAAATCAAAGAACAGCTTGTTGCATATTGTAACCTGAGATTTAGTGAAGACGAACTTGCATACCTTGATAATATCAAGTGGTTTAAGGGTTCATATATTGATTTTCTTCGTATCTGGCAGCCACGATATGAGGATTTCGAGATCACAACAGATTCTGACTGCGGTCTGACCATTGAGACAAAGGGTACCTGGCTCAATACATCAATGTATGAAATTCCTACGTTAGCTATTGTTAATGAGGTATACTTCAGAATGCAGTATGACTATGACGAACTTATGGAAAGCTTTAAGGAACGCTTAGAAGACAAATTCAACAAGCTCAAAACCTGCAAATGGTACGCCAGAAATTTCTCAGAGTTTGGATTAAGAAGAAGATTATCATCCGAGGCTCAGGAAATGGCTGTAGAAAAATTCACACATCTTAAAGATACAATCGGCTGCAATTCTGTATTTATCGGCACCAGTAACGTGTATCTTGCCAAAAAATTCGGTATAACCCCTGTCGGCACCATGGCGCATGAGTGGATAATGTGTGTGGGACAGGGCAATCATAAACATAACCCTGCATATTCTAATTGGTATGCTCTCGAGGCATGGGTCAAAGAATATGGCATATTAAATGGAACCGCTTTAACCGATGCCATTACAACCGACTGTTTCTTAAAAGATTTTCAGCTCACCTACGCAACACTATTCTCAGGAGTCAGACATGATTCAGGAGACCCTATTGAATGGGGAGATAAAATGATCAAGCATTATGAATCTCTTGGCATTGACCCTAAGAATAAAACTCTGCTCTTCTCAGACAGTCTGGACTTTGAAAAAACTACGGAAATCTTCCATCATTTTAACGGTCGTGCTAATGTTGCTTTTGGTATTGGTACCTATCTGTCAAATGATACATGCATAGAACCGCTTAATATAGTTATGAAGACAACCATGTGTAACGGTCAGGATGTTGCAAAGATTTCCGATACACCGGGTAAAGGTATGTGTAAAAATCCTGAATATGTGGAATATCTGCAAAGATGTATTGACTGGCGTATGGCTCATGAATAGTTTCTTATACTATTCTTTTACCAGCTTATTATAAGCCTTGATCTGAACTTTTTTCCCGAGAGAATGGTTCACAACTCCTGCTGCCACTCCGATTATCCACACAAACTTTCCTCCTATCAGGAATGCAAACAGGATCATCAGAATGATAGCACACACCCAGAAACAAAGTTGAAATTTGCCTGTTTCCTGATTCAACCTCTTCATAAAGTCCTCTCCATTGGAAGTATGAGGCGCACTTTCGATATAATCTGCTGCGCCGGCAGTACCGGAACAGGCACGAAACTCTGCACTGCAATCAGCCGCTGCCATAGAATATGATGAATCCTGCAGTATCTCTGATACTGCAGTTTTAATTCCTGAAACAGAATCATCTTTAAGTATCTTTCCTGCGCCAATCTCCGCAGTTCTCATTGCTACAGCATACTGCTCACTTGTCTGTGGATAGAGCACTAGCGGAGTGGCCATATATAGACTCTCTGAAACACTGTTCATGCCGCAATGTGTAATGAAAACATCTGCACGTGATAATACATCTAACTGATCCACATAAGGATGTACAGTGAAATTATCAGGAATCGTACCTAGAGATTTCTGATCTAATGCATTTCCACACGAAAGGATAACATCAACCTCCATATTTCCCAACGCCTCCATACATTTAGTATAGAAATCCGGACGATCATTTATAACTGTTCCCATAGAAATATAAACCAACGGCCTATCCTTCTTCTTGTTTGGCTCTGCCTTTGAGAAAACAGATGGTCCAACAAATGAATACAGATCAGAAAAGACTTTACCAAAAGGCTGGAATTGACGAGATGTATATACGATTGATTCCGTTTGATTATCACTCTGCACCAGCGTCAACGCATTTTTGACATGGTATCCATAAGGTTCTAACTTCTTAAGTTCCTTCCCTATCTTTGGAAGTCCAAGAATCATGTCAGCTAATTCTCTGGGACTCTGCTTCATGTAGGTGGAAGAAAGCTGGTTAAATGCAAAGGTGCTGGTAGAGACTACCATCGGTATCTGATATTTCCACGCATTTAACTTTCCCCAAAAACATGCAGAATCCGTGTAGACTACATCCGGTTGAAATTCTTTAAACTCCTTAGACAGGAACTCGTCCATAGCCAGTGTAATCCTTATATCCTGAATCGCCATCTCTGTTGTATTAATTCTCTTAATTTCGGCCTCTTCCTTTTCCGACAGTTCCGGCAAATACTTGTCACAGGATACAAACTCCGCACCTGTATCACGAATCTTCTTCTCAAATTCAACAAAAGAATAGAACTTTACCTTATCTCCCCTGCTAACTAACTCCGCTGCCACCGGCAGCATCGGATTAGTATGCCCATGGGCCGGAATACAAAAACAAGCAATTCTCTTCATTACTTCTTCTCCTCCTTATCGTCAAAAACCACCTCAAATAATTCCCCCAATGATGTCTTGCGGGGAATTACAATTCCCTTCTCTTCATCTCCAAACATAAACAGTGTATCTCCGGGCTTAATCCCAAATACATCTCTTGCCTGCTTAGGAATCACTATCTGTCCTTTCTCTCCAACAGTTGCTGTCCATGCGTATTTACCTTCAAGCTCATTCATTTGGTTCACCTCACAAGTATGATTTGTTATACAAATCATACTTTAGTTACAAAGTAATGTCAACAGTTTTTTCATTTATAAAGTTCTTGATAAACTGTGTACCCAAAATTAGCATAAAAAAAGGTACCCAGAGGTACCAAAAACTTATAAAAAAAAGAATCGGCAATCGCTTTATCTATAAGCGATTGCCAACTTTCTAAATAACGGAGAAGGAGGGATTTGAAC
>CAMHMG010000202.1 GCA_946186175.1 uncultured Clostridia bacterium
ATGAAGCATAGCTGAATAGATACTATAATTGTTATTGAATATAGTATGTGAATAGAAAATCAAATATATTCGTATGAATAATACGAAAAGCGACCGGATACTACCACCTGAGGTAATATAAATCCGGCCGCCCTTAAAATCAATTATTAAAATGTAAGATGGAAGGATCAGGGATCGAGAGGAGTCATCTTAAGTCCCTTATACATCTTATTAAAGAAACTCATCTCATCCTGATATAGGACGTATCCTCTTGGACCATCTTTGACAATATAAGCATACTTAGTTTTCTGAACATTCATGTATAATACTTCGTCAACATTAAGTTCTTTCGCCTTTGCTTTAGCTGTATATACATTCAGTGGCTCAAGCTTATATTTCTTGATCGCTTGCTCTACTGTCATTAAATTCACCCCCGTAAAATTGAATTGACAAATGAACATAATACATACATAATTATATTAGTCTATCTGTTTATAGTATATTTTCAATTCGGTATAAAGTCAATTAGCAATGTTGCACAAATGCTTACGGAAATCTTTTGAGGATAGAAAATGTATTCATTAATACTTTTTTAGAGGTGTGAAATGGAAGGAAATGTCAATTTTCAACTTATAATGGATAAAGAATTGAATACCATTTGGTCAGAAATTAATAATGGCAATGCCCTGCCTTCTTTATTACTTCACGGGTGCTGTGCTCCGTGTTCTTCTTATGTCTTGGAATATCTTAACAGATATTTTTCGATAACAAGTTTTTTTTATAATCCCAATATTTCTGAAGAGGCAGAGTATATCAAGCGTGTAAATGAACTGGAAAGGCTAATTAAAGAATTGCCTGTGGAGAATGATGTTAATTTGTTAAAGGGGCGTTATGATCCACAAGAATTTGACAGAGCGGTTTCGGGTCTTGAGAATCTTGGAGAGAGAAGCAGACGCTGTTATAGCTGCTATGAATTAAGAATGGAAGAAACCGTCAAGGTAGCGGTGAAAGAGGGATTTGATTATTTTACGACGACTCTTTCAATCAGTCCTCATAAAAATGCAAGGTGGATTAACGAGATTGGAGAGAGGTTAGGAAAAGAGTATGGTGTAAAATATCTGTACGCGGATTTTAAGAAACGTAACGGATATAAAAGGTCTATAGAATTGTCAAAAGAGTATGGCCTGTACCGGCAGGATTACTGTGGGTGTAAATATAGTAAAGCAGAGAGTAATAACATCAAAGCGGGAGGACATGAATTGTGATTGTAGAACCAAAAGTTAAAGGATTCATTTGTACAACAGCTCATCCAAAGGGATGTGAGAAAAATGTAGAAAGACAGATTGAATACGTCAAGAAAATGGGAAGCTTTAACGGAGCTAAGAAAGTTCTGGTGATAGGAGCATCGACGGGATACGGTCTTGCGTCGAGAATTACGGCAGCATTTGGTATGGGTGCGGCTACGATAGGAGTCTCATTTGAAAAAGAGGCAACCGGAAAGAGAACGGCTACACCGGGTTATTATAACAATAAAGCTTTTGATAAAATGGCTGGTGAGAATGGATTATACTCAAAAACTATTAACGGAGATGCTTTTTCTAAGTCCGTTAAAGATGAAGTTATAGATATAATTAAGAGTGACCTGGACAAAGTGGATATGGTGGTATATTCACTTGCGGCACCGAGAAGAACAACCCAAGATGGCGAGACTTATACATCTGCATTAAAAACTGTTGGGGAAGCATTTACTCAAAAGAATTGGAATCTGAGGGATAATACTATAGGTGAAGCAACTATTTCTGTTGCGGATGATAATGAAATATTGTCCACGATTAAAGTTATGGGTGGAGAAGACTGGAAGGATTGGATTAGCGCTCTGGTCTCTGCTGATGTAATAGAGGATAATGCAGTGACAATTGCATATTCATATATTGGACCTAAGCTTACGTATCCAATATATCATGAAGGTACTATTGGAAAAGCCAAAGCTCATGTTGCAAAAACTGCAGAGGAGATTACTAAGGAATATGATGACAAAGGAATCAAAGCTTATGTCTCAGTCAATAAGGCCTTAGTGACGCAGGCGAGTGCTGCAATACCTGTTGTACCATTATATTTGTCAATTCTTTATAAGGTGATGAAGGAAAAAAATATACACGAAGGTTGTATTGAACAGATGTACAGATTGTTTCACGATAAGGTATATGAAGGTGAATCAGTCATGATCGAGAATGATGGTATGATCCATGTTGATGATCTTGAGATGAGACAGGATGTTCAGGATGAGGTTATGGATACTTGGGAGAAGATAGGCAGTGACAATCTCATGAATCTTGCTGATACAGAGGGCTACTGGATGGATTTCTATAATATGTTCGGTTTCAAGCTTGATGATGTGGATTATGCGGAAGATGTAGAAGTGTAGATGTACGCACAAAGGATTTATAAGTGATTTTAGGTTTAATAAGGTATTAAAGAAAAAAGCCGCAGCATTTCCTACTGCGGCTTATATCTTGATTATTAATTATTTGATATTAATATTCTATCTGTATGATACAGCTACTTGAAAATTTTGTTTGACCTCGCATGTAATCAGATCAGCTAACTGGAATGCCGAGTCTGTGAGCTCTTTGATGTCTTCTGCTGATACACCTGCATATCTTAATGCAAAGTCGATATAATGTCTTGCCATGTCATCAGGAGATAACAGGTTCTCCTTAAGACAGCTGATAAGTCTGAATCGGATAGCAGCCATACTGTTGCTTATAAGATCGATCGTTGTGTCATCCATCTTGGAATATGCTTCGTTCAATCCGGATAATATAGCTTTCTCCTGATCAATATCATACAGTATATCAGAGTTCTCACTTATTAGATCACTAACAAATTCAACAAGATGTTTGTTGGCAAATAAACGGTAAAAGATGATCAAATTAAATGCACTGGCAAGATCATCCGATAATTCATTGATATCTAACAATTCATCTGCTTCATTCCTTGATGTTGATATTATCTCGTTATATACTGCAACTGCAAGAGCGAGTTTGTTGTTGAAATGATAAGGTATAAGTGCTCTATTGATATTAAGATAAGTGCTTATGTCATTATAAGTTGTATCCTTGTAACCATTCTTGTAGAAAAGCTTGCGACTTCCTTTGAGAATAGCAGCTTTGGTCTTGTCCCCCACAATATATGTTCCTGCCATATAAACCCTCCTTGTAAAGTAATGTAAATAACTATAATCAATTATATTCCATTTGTTTGATACTTGCAAGAATAACTTGCCTGTAGTATAATAAATAATAATTATGTAACAATATGGTTGACGATTTTTTGCAAGCAGAAAGGAGTGGTCATATGTTAGGTCCGGTTGGGATGAGCAACAGATATATTGTACCTGTTTCTAATGTCGATTATGTGACACCGGTCAATGCGGATAACACTGTTGACAGCTCCGCGAGAGTCAAACCTATAGAGTGTCAGACGTGCAAGAATCGTAGATATCAGGATGGTTCTGACGAGATGGTTTCATTTAAGACCGGAGGGCATATAGATCCTGCGCAATCCTACGGGAAAGTAATGAGCCATGAGAAGGAGCATGTAGCTAACGCTATTGCTGAGGGCAATAAGGAGAACAAAGAATTGATGTCCGTTAGCGTCAGCCTTAAGACAGCAATATGTCCTGAATGTGGAAGAGCCTATGTTGCCGGCGGAACCACAAGAACACTTATGAAGACTTATGGCGACGATCCTTACAGCAAGAATCAGAAGTCTTTTGAAAGTGAAGCGACTAAGGGTAACAGGATCGATGCCAGCGCTTAGAAGGTCAATGATAATATTTGATAATTGAGATTGATGTGCCATATGATATATGGCACATTTGTTGTGATAAGATTGGAGATTTAATATGAGTTACGCAGATGATCTGTTTATAACAATGTGTACTGACATTATTGAGAATGGGTGTAGTACAGAGAATGAGAAGGTAAGACCTAAGTGGGAGGATGGGACGTTTGCTTATACGATCAAGAAGTTTGGTGTAGTCAATAGATATGATTTATCGAAAGAATTTCCTGCATTAACACTTAGAAAGACCTATGTCAAATCAGCAGTAGATGAGATGCTCTGGATATGGCAGAAGAAATCTAACAATATCCATGACCTCAAGTCTCATATATGGGATGAGTGGGCTGATGAGGATGGCTCAATCGGTAAAGCCTACGGATATCAGATGGGAGTAAAGCATAAGTATAATGAGGGAATGATGGATCAGGTAGACAGAGTGTTATATGATCTTAAGAACAATCCCTTTTCCAGAAGAATAATGACTAACATATATGTGCATGCTGATCTTAGTGAGATGAATCTGTATCCCTGCGCCTATAGCATGACATTTAATGTTACTAAGAAACCGGGACATGATAAGCTTACACTTAATGCAATACTTAACCAGCGTTCACAGGATGTATTGGCAGCTAATAACTGGAATGTAGTGCAGTATGCTGTTCTTGTATATATGTTCGCACAGGTAAGTGATATGGAACCCGGTGAACTGGTGCATGTAATAGCTGATGCACATATTTATGACAGACATATTGATATAGTTAAGGAACTGATCAAACGACCGACATATCCGGCACCGAAGTTTTCACTTAATCCTGAAATTACAGATTTCTATGATTTTACCACGGAAGATATTACGATTGAGAATTATCAGGCGGGTGAACAGGTTAAGAACATTCCGATAGCAGTATGATTAAAGGTTATGTTGTTATGATTTGTCATGTTCAACAGCTTACAGAAATTGATTCGTTTAGATATATGTAATAGAAAGAGGTACGAATATGCAGTTGATTGCAGCAGTGGATAATAATTGGGCGATTGGGAATGGTACCAAGTTACTTGTTAGGATTCCTGAAGATCAGAAGTTTTTCAGACAGATGACTATGGGGCATGTTGTTGTTCTTGGCAGAAAGACACTTGATGAATTTCCCGGAGGAAAGCCCCTTAAGGGAAGAACTAATATAATAATGTCAAGAGATCCTGAATATAAAGTTGAGGGAGCTTTAGTTGTACATTCCAAGGAAGAATTATTTGAAGAACTTGGCAAATATGAATCAGATGACATTTTTATAATTGGTGGAGAGAGCATATATAAGTTGTTATATCAATATTGTGACACCGCTCATATTACCAAGATTGATTATTCTTATCAGGCAGATAAATATTTTCCTGATCTTGATGAGGATGAAGAATGGAAGTTGACAGCGGACAGTGATGAGCAGACGTATTTTGACCTGGAATATTATTTTTTGAAGTACGAGAATTCATCTGTGAAACCGATAGAAAACTAATAAAAGGAATTAATTGTTCTATGAAGTATGGCTGATTAGATACATAATTACTAAAATTAGACGGCATTTTGAATCAAATGCTGTCTTTTCGTTAAAATCTAACAAAAATTATTGATAAATTTAATAAACTCTATAAAAAATGCTTTGT
>CAMHMG010000203.1 GCA_946186175.1 uncultured Clostridia bacterium
ATAATCTACTAGCACAGGCTTTACAAAACGCATTATTTATGGCATAATCATGAAAACAAATAGGGGAATGATGTCTCCCTGGATGCAAATCCAAACCGCTGATACAGCTGATGACTTCTGCAATTACTAAATGCAGGAAAGTTGTCGGCTTTTTTGCATCTAAAGGAGGATAAAACTATGTTATTAAGCATCGGAATGATCATTCTTGCAGGACTGTTGTTGGGGTGGATAGTTTCTAAAATCCAACTACCGCGTATCATTGGAATGCTTTTGGCCGGCATGCTGTTGGGACCGTATGTTTTGAATGTTCTGGATAGTTCCATAATAGATATGTCGGGTGATCTCAGAAAGATTGCATTGATTATCATCATTGCGAAGGCGGGGCTTTCGTTGGATATTACGGATTTGAAAAGAATAGGCAGACCGGCAATAATGCTTTGCTTTGTACCGGCAACACTTGAACTCATTGCTTTTGTTCTTTTTGCACCTTTCATAATGGGAGTGACTTTGTTACAAGCGGCAATCCTCGGAGCAGTGATGGGGGCAGTTTCTCCGGCTGTCACCGTGCCCAGATTGACGAAGATGATAGATGAAGGTATAGGAGTAAAAAAGGGCATCCCACAAATGCTTATCGCAGGTGCAAGTGCAGATGATATATATGTTATCGTTTTGTTCACTACACTGGTAGGATTGGAGGCCGGTGGGAACATGAATGCCCTGAGCCTTCTTCGCATTCCGGAAGAGATTATACTCGGAGCTGTGACAGGCGGAATATTGGGAGTGATCCTTGCTGTATATTTTAAGAAAGTACATATAAGAGATTCACTTAAGGTAACGATCATTATGGCCTTTAGTATGATCTTATACTGGATTGAGGGTATAGCGCCGGTGTCAGGGCTTCTTGCAGTTATGACAATGGGGATAGCACTGAATGTGAGGTTGCAGGTTGTAGCTAAGAGGCTGTCCGCAAAATTCAGCAAGCTTTGGGTGGCAGCCGAAATCTTCTTGTTTGTGCTGGTAGGTGCAACGGTTAATATTGGATACGTTACAAAGGCAGGTGTTGGAATGGTCATCATGCTCTTTGTAGGGCTTTTGTTTCGGGAATTTGGAACACTTATATCCGTGCTTGGCGTTGGATTGAATAAAAAAGAAATTCTGTTTTGCTTGATATCACAGCTGCCTAAAGCGACTGTCCAGGCTGCAATCGGAGGAGTGCCGCTTGCCATGGGACTTTCCTGTGGAAATGTTGTACTAACAATGGCTGTAGTATCGATTGTGATTACAGCACCGCTTGGAGCAATAGGAATGGATGCTACTGTTGACAGATTTATCAGCCGTGATAAAGAAGCAGATACCGGAAGTACGGGAGGTACAAATTGATCACGATAACAGATAATAAAGGGTTGATGAAAATAAAAGGACAACACAGTGTATGTATCGAACCAAAACAGGGAATATGCAGGATGCATATCAGAATATTATCCGGGGAGTTAAGGATAAACCACTGTTGTTATAGCCCGGATGGCGGAACATGGCTGGAATCTCCGGGCGGAAAAAGACAAGCTCATCATGATGTTTCCTCGGGGGGTGTTAGGGAACTGATTTTTGATATAAGAGAATCCTTTGGAAGAAAGGATAAGCTAATGATAGTTAATCCTCATTTTTTGAAGATTTGTGAGTTTGAATATGAGATAATGTAATGGCCGATTGTCGATTATACCGGAAGATAATCGCACAAAGGAGCTTCAGCCCAAGTAGGACTGAAGCTCATATTTTTATTCTGGAAGTCTTCCTTCATACATAATCTGAAGCTCGCCATAGACTCTTCCCCAGTTTCTGAGTGGCATGGTCCATTTCTTGGTCGCTTCAAAAGTGGATAGGTATAATGCTTTAAGAAGAGCCTGATCACTCGGAAAAACGCTTCTTTGACGGTTCAGCTTGCGATAAGTGGCATTGAGACTTTCGATGGCGTTGGTAGTACTATAACGATATCGTCATAGTACTACTTATACCGATATAATAATTATGCCGATATTTGCTGAAACCACTGATGTTCACTGGAATTTCAGAAAAATATCGGCATAGTTTTTATAGCCTATATAGCTGTTTCATAATGGATTTGTTTTTCCAAATCTTTTCTTCATTACCGGATGGATTTGCTTTTTCTATTGATTCTGCAAGTGTTTTTAAGGTTGCAAATGCATAGAATCCTGTTGTAGTTGATATGCTCTTATGACCTAATAGCTGTTGGATATATGATAGCGGGCAACCTGCCTGATACAAGTCCATAGCTCTTGTCTTCCGCATCATGTGGAAGTGAACTTTTTCTGGCATCATCACTTTCTTTCTGGAAATATCAACATATTTTTTTAGAACATTTTGAATCGCATCTTCAGAAAGGGCATGTATTACACCGTGAGTGGTCGTATAAAACAAAGGATTATCCTCTCTTTTATCTTCGTGAAATTCCCTGAGATAGTTGTATAAATGTTGGGTAGTCTTATTCATTAAGGGGATGTTTCTATATTTCTGTCCTTTCCCCAAAACTGTCACATATGGCACTTCTGCGTCAAGATGGAGTGATGACACTTTTAAGCTTATCAGTTCGCTTACACGCAGGGCTGCATCATATCCTATTATTAGAATCATTCGATTTCTTCGTCCTATCCTGGCATCTTCTGATGGAGCCGATAATAATACTTTTAGCTGAGCTTTTTCAAAGTATTCAATTTCATGCTCCGTCACAGAAAGTCCTTTTATTGCTTTGGAGTTAACATAGATGGCCGTTATATCCACTGATTCATCTGCAGCATAAGATAGAAGTGCGCGTATTGCAGTGATTCTTAAATTGCAGGTCTTAGGACTAAGCTCCTGAATGTCCTTCATATATACAAGATAATCTTTAAGATTATTCTTATTAAAGTCCTTATAACAAATGTCTTTGCGTTTTATTAATTTTTCAGCTTCAAGATAGTCTATGTAAGAGTTCAGCGATCTCCTGTATGTCTCAATTGTATTGTTGCTTTTCTGACGTATTGTAGGTAATTCTTTATTTAAAAAATCCGTTGCGTTATTCCAGAAAAACGCACTATCAGTATCTGCTGTTCTATTCTTGATCATTATTAGTCACCTCCGGTAATAAATCTTCAAAAAAGGATGATTTTTCAATGATTTCTCGGTATATCTCAGGAACCAGATGAAAATAGTAAAGAGTGCTTTCAATGTCCTGATGTCCCATATAACGCATGAGATATGGAAGCATGGAATTTACATCTTTTCCTTCTTTTAGCCATCGGTTCATATTTGCGTAGGCGAAATGATGTCGGAAATCATACGCTCTAATACTTACTCCATTTCCCCGTTTCTCTGGGAATGCTGTGTACCATATCTTGAGAAAGGTTTTTTCTACAGATCCGGAACTATATGGGGAATCACCTCTTGATGGAAAGAAGTACACTCGGTCTGGGAGCAATCTATTAATCGATTCGTTATAAGAATCAAGATAATGAGATAATTCATCAGAAATAAAAATGCGTCTGCTTTTAGGACCTTTAGACTGCAGAATGTCGATATAGTTACAATTCAACACCACATTTTCACATTTAAGTGTACGCGCTTCTTTGCAACGAAGACCACAACAGTACATTAATCTGTACATTGCCGGAAAAACTATATTTCTTTTTGGTGCATGACAATCATATGGCATACTGTCACAAGCCATGAAAAATCTAGATATTTCTGCTTCGGTAAACAGATATGGCTGAACAGGTGTCGGTAATGGAATCTTTTTATAGGGGATGATATATGCATCCGTATATCCAATACTGATGAGATACCTTGAAAACTCCCGAAGAAATGTTGCGAGATTATACAAGGTGCCCGGAGTATGTGAATGTTCGTTCAAAAATGAGTTTATGGATGTCTTGCTTGGGACATTTTCATCAGGATAGTTGACAGAAATATACTCTGCATATTTCATAAGATGGTATTCTGCTGATACATAAACATAACCATTATGTCTTTTATAGTTTACAAAATCGTCTATTAGCTCAGTTAATGATTTATTCATGGCTTACACCTCCTGGAAGGGGAAGCGTGCAGGATGCCATGATCTTGTCATCTGTGGAAAGGTAAACAGAAACTACATTTGGATCATGATGCCCTAAAACTGCTGAGATATTGCCCATAGTTACTTCGGATCTTAGCATCATAGAAGCTGCGTTATGTCTGGTTGTCCTACTTCCAGTACTTCTTGCATCATCAGATATGCCAGCCAGCTTTTCCATCTTCTGGAGCACTACTCGGATAGAGGAACCCTCACCCTCAAGACGGGAAAATGGTGCAAGTGCCCTGACAAAAAGATATTTAGATTTGCAATCAGGCCGTTCGTTTAGTACATAGTCCGCTATAGCATTTCCATACGATTTGCGGAGTGGTAGGTTTATTACATGCCCAGTCTTCTGTTGTTTTATATAGATTATCTCTTTGCTCCAATCGATATCTGACAGCTTTATATTGCATGCATCCACTGCTCTTAGCCCTGTTTCTAAAAGAAGCAGACATATAGCCTTATCACGCTTCGTCATACAGTTATCATTCAATACTTTATTGATAGAATCTTTGTCAGGTTCGCTGTATATTTCAATGATTTTTCGTTCTCTGGGAAGATGTGATGGGAGCTCCATCGTAAGATTTTTTATACCTGGATAAAGCGACAGAAATCTTTTAAGTCCTGATAACCCGCTAGAGATTGTTGTTGGTTTGAAATAACCATGATCATAAAGATGCAGTATAAAGTCGCATATATCGCCGGAAACTAATTCTTCAACGGTTGAATACGACTTTTCTTCGCAATAAAGCAGAAGATATGCAACAATACGTTTGTATGTGCATATGGTATTAGGCTGTATTTCATCATCTACTAATAACCGAATGTATTTGTCTAATTCAGTGCGGAATCTTTCAGATTTTATCCTATTGGCAACAGCATTCCCTGGTTTTCTGGAAGTATCTACGTCACCATTTTCAATAAAAGACTTGATTAGGTTTACGACGCGGATTCTTTGCCGCTGTTTTAAAACTGAAAATTCACCAGTGTATACATTATTACAATCTTTCAGATATTCATTGAACAGCATATCAGTGGGCTCTTGGACACCCAATCTTTGCGCCAACTTATTAAGTACATTAAATTTCTGCCTATATCGGCGAATGGTTTCTTCGCTATACTCTTTTTCTTCCAATGACTCCAAAGTCTTTCGGAGTATTTCCTGGATTTTAGTTTCACTATGCATAAAAATATACCTCCTTAGGGCAAGTATATATCATGCAAAAATTTATGCCGATATTTTTCTGAATAAGTAGTAATCATCAGTACTTTCAGCAAATATCGGCATAGTTTTTTTATCGGTATAAGTAGTATAGATGACAGTTCTTACCTCTGATGAGAACTTGAAAATCGGACAGATTG
>CAMHMG010000204.1 GCA_946186175.1 uncultured Clostridia bacterium
AGAATGTGTGGGAAACGTCCTTTTTAGTTAGATTTAATTGAAACAGGAGAAATATGATGAATGTATTAATGAATAGTTAAAAAAAGAGGATATGTAGTAAATGTAAATATATTTCAGGAGGTAGATGTTATGGATTTTAGGATCTTACCAGTGGGAGATGAAGCTTTGGTTGTGGAGTTTGGGACAGAAATTGAAAATAGTATAAATGGAAAAGTACATGCTCTTGCAAAATTTATCCGAGAGCAAAAAATAAATGGTATAAGAGAATTACTTCCAACATTTCGAAGTCTTATGATTTTCTATTATCCAGAAATAATTTCATATAAAAAACTAATTAAGAAAATTAAACATTTTGAAGATTCAGGTGAAAAGGAATCTAGTCTTAGAAAAAAAATACTTTGTGTTCCATGCTGTTATGGATCGAAATTTGGTCTTGATCTTATGGCTATGGCAAAGAGACTTGATTTGAGTGAAAAGGAAATAGTCCAAATACATTCGGGAGTTGATTACAAGATATATATGTTAGGTTTTCTGCCGGGGTTTACATACCTTGGGGGATTAGATCAAAGAATACATATACCAAGATTGGAAACTCCAAGGACTGCAATCCCTGCCAGATCAGTTGGAATTGGAGGAAATCAGACAGGTGTATATCCTGTCGAATCTCCGGGTGGATGGTGGCTAATAGGGAGTACTCCTATAGATTTTTATAATCCTAAAGAAAAGAAACCAGTGCTTTGCAGTGCAGGTGAATATATTAGATTTTTACCTGTTAGTGAGTCGGATTATATTGCTATACGAAATGATGTGGAACATGGAAGGTACAGACCACTCTATGTATATGAATAAATGAGCAAAGCAGCTTCGATGCGTGCTTGCACGCAATCGAAGATATTATGCGAATGCTCACATGGAGCCGAAGGCGACATGAATAAATGAGCAAAGCAGCTTCGATGCGTGCTTGCACGCAATCGAAGATATTATGCGAATGCTCACATGGAGCCGAAGGCGACATGAATAAAAATATGGCGTGGATACGAAACCGGAATAGAAGAAATGAGGGTGATCAGATGAAGATGCATATCATAAAAGCTGGCTCATTAACTACAGTACAGGATGTCGGAAGATATGGCTATATGGAGTATGGTGTTGGTGAATCGGGTGCGATGGATAGATATTCATTTGAAAGAGCCAACTGGTTGGTTGGAAATGATAATAATGAAGCGGGACTTGAGATAACGTTGATGGGTCCGGAAATTGAATTTGATGACAATACTATAATTGCATTTATGGGTGCAGATATGGATGTAGAGATTGACGGTATTCCTATTAAGCGAGGACGGGCATATGAAATTTTGAAAGGTCAAAAGCTTTCATTTGGATATGCAAAGAACGGAATAAGGGCATATCTTGCTATATCGGGAGGGATTGATGTTCCGGTTGTTATGGGAAGTCGATCTACAAATCTTATGTGTAATATCGGTGGCATGTATGGGAGAAAACTTATAAATGATGATGAACTTGAAATAGGAAATGGAAAGATCAGGGATAAGTCTGAACTTATGAGTAGAAGAGTAGATGTAAATACATATTCAGGAGATATTTGTGTAAGGGTAATTAAGGGTCCGCAAGATGATTATTTTACAGAAGGTGGAATCAAAACATTTCTGAATAATGATTATAAAGTGACACCAGAAAGCAATAGGATGGGTATACGATTATCAGGGGAAAAGATTGAAAGTAAAAACGGTATGGATATTGTTTCAGATGGAATTACATTTGGTTCCATACAGGTAACATCTGCCGGACTTCCAATCATACTGATGGCGGATCACCAAACCACAGGAGGATACGCAAAGATTGCAACTGTAGTCAAGGAGGATCTTCCATTATTGGCGCAGGCACGCCCGGGTGACACTGTGAGATTTAAGAGTGTTACATTAAAAGACTTGAAAAAAAGGAAGATTAATAAAATATTTGGGTGATTTTGAGAAAGCATACATAAGGAGGCGGTTATATGGATTTGGAAAATGTACATAACGAAGTAAAAAATATCTTCAACATACCTGAACTATATGCAGACAGAAAAACTGCATCGGATTTTTCGGATAGTTCACCGGAGATGGTAAGACAGCTAATTAGAAAAGGGGATATTACAGGGCAGACAAGTGGGATGTGCCAAGGATACGCACAGGCAAATCTTGTGGTTCTTCCCCAAAAAGAGGCATTTGATTTTTTACTTTTTGCAGTAAAGAATCCCAAAGCATGTCCGCTTCTTGAAGTTACAGAACCGGGGAGCAGAGAACTTGTGGAGACAGCATCAAAGGCTGATATTGCTACTGACATTCCAAAGTATAGATTATATGAAAAGGGTCAGCTTATTGGTGAGTATACGGAGGTATCTGAATACTGGAGAGACGACTTGGTGAGTTTTCTTATAGGGTGCAGTTTTTCATTTGAGAGTGAACTGATAAATGCAGATATTCCCGTGAGACAAATAGAAGAGAATTGTAATGTGCCAATGTATAGGACAAACATACCATGCAAAAGTGCGGGGTTGTTTCATGGAAATATGGTTGTAAGTATGCGCCCGATTCCACATGAACTTGTTGCTAAAGCGGTACTTGTGACTGGGGCAATGCCAAAGGTACATGGAGCACCAATCCATATAGGATTTCCGGAAAGCATTGGCATATGCTCATTGGAGCATCCTGATTTTGGAGATCCGGTGACAATCAAAAAGGATGAGGTTCCAGTGTTCTGGCCCTGTGGAGTTACTCCGCAGGCGGTAGTTATGGCGTCAAAGCCGGATTTTTGTATTACACATTCTCCGGGCCATATGTTCATCACAGATATAAAAAATGTTAATCTCAAATATTAAATATCCAGGTTTAAATGGATGGTTTAGGAGGTACATAAGAATATGAAAATTGATCTGAATGCAGATATAGGTGAGAGTTTTGGTAATTATACATGTGGCATGGATGAGGAAGTTATTACATATATTTCGTCAGCCAATATTGCATGCGGATTTCATGCAGCTGATCCGATGGTTATGGACAAAACAGTATGTTTGGCTAAAAAGCATAATGTAAGTGTTGGAGCACATCCCGGTTTTCCGGATCTTACCGGTTTTGGCCGCAGAAAGATGGCTGTAAGTCCTAAGGAATTGAAGGCGATGATTCAATATCAGATTGGTGCATTAAGTGGATTTTGTAAAGCTCATGATATAAAACTGTCCCATGTAAAACCACATGGAGCAATGTACAACATGGCGGCTAGGGATAAGTCTCTTGCTATTGCGATTGCAGAAGGAATAAAAGAGATTGATTCTAGGCTTATCCTTCTCGGTCTTTCAGGCAGCCTGCTGGTTGACGCAGCACAAGAAGTAGGCATTGTAGGTGCTAATGAGGTGTTTGCGGACAGAGCCTACAATGATGACGGATCATTGGTTGATCGAAGTCAGAAAGGGTCTGTTATTACGGATGACAACGAGGCAATAGCCAGAGTGGTTGAAATGGTTCGATTAGGAACAGTCAAGACAATAACAGGAAAAAGAATACCTATAAAAGCAGATTCAATATGTCTGCATGGTGATGGAATAAGAGCAGTTGAATTTGCGAAAAAAATTAGTGCTGCATTAATAGAAGAAGGTTTGGAAATAGCACCAATAGAATCCGTAATGCAGGAGGTGATTTGAAATGAATAACGAGGAAGCGGTTAAGAACATTATCACTGAAAAAAATGAGGATGAATGCGAAACAATAGAAGATATAATTTTACGCTATTCTGAAAGAGGTATGCCGGATGTGAGGTTTTATCTATCTTCAAATTATTGCACTAAGGCTGCAAGTGAGATTTTGTCGTGGGAACGAGGAAATGTTTTTCTTACAACAGGTTTTTATGTTTCAGGATATGCAGAAACAGACGGACCGGTTGGAACTGTTGCATTAGCTCATGCGCTTTCTAAACTTGGTTTCAGACCAGTAATTATTACGGATGAATTTTGTCGGGGTTTTTTTGAGATGGAGGAGATAAAGACAATATATATTGACTTGGATAATGCTTCGGAAAGTATTGATAAACTGATAGAGGAATATGAACCAAAAGGAATGATATCAATTGAAAGATGTGGAAGAAACAAATACGGGACATATGCAAATATGAGGGGAGAAGATATTGGGGCATTTACAGCCCCCATTGATGAAATGTTCATTAAATACCAAGGTATAATTCCGACGATTGGAGTGGGAGACGGAGGGAATGAGATTGGAATGGGAAAGATTGCAGGTCCCATATCAAGAAAGTTATCTTTAGAACCATGTGTTGTTCCTGTAGATATTTTTGTGATAGCTTCAGTTTCTAACTGGGGAGCATATGGTATAGTTGCAGCCTTGGCAAGATTATGCAGGATGGAACTTGTTCCCAAATTTGAGTGGGTGGAAACATTTATTAAAAAAACAGTCAATATTGGGAGCGTTGACGGTATAACCGGTTGGCAGAGCATAAGTGTAGATGGTAAAAACATGAGAACAGAATATGAGATTCTACATGCACTTAGAAAAATCGGGCGAAAGGCAATTAATGTGTATGCATAAATATAATTATTATAATACAACAGGAGGAATGGATTATGAAGACATTAGGATATTATAACGGGAAATATGATGAACTTGATAAGATGATGGTACCATTTAATGACAGAGTGTGCTTTTTTGGAGATGGTGTGTATGATGCAGGACCATCGAGACATTATAATCTGTTTGCACTTGATGAGCATATAGATCGTTTTTTCAATTCTGCAGCACTTATGGATATAGAAATTCCATGTTCGAAGGAGGAGCTTAAAGGTATATTGAATGAACTTGTACGTAAGATGGATACTGGGGAAAATTTCGTGTATTGGGCATGCTCAAGAGGTACAGGAATAAGAAATCATACATATAGAAAAGGCCCCGGAAATCTATGGGTAATGATAAAACCTGAAATAATTAATGACTGTCAGAAACCAATTAAATGTGTTACTGCCGAAGATAAAAGGTTTTATTACTGTAATTGTAAAACACTTAATCTGCTTCCGTCAGTATTGTATGCTGAAAAAGCATATAATTCAGGAGCAGATGAAACTATATTATACAGACATGACGGGAGAATTACGGAATGTGCACATTGCAACTGCCATATCATCAAAAATGGAATAGTATATACTGCCCCTACTGACGATATGATACTTCCCGGAATAGCAAGGGCACATCTTGTAAGAATGTGCAAAAAACTAGGTATAGGTGTAAGTGAAATTCCTTATTATATGGAAGACCTGTTAGATGCAGATGAGATTATTATTACATCCTCATCTAATGTTTGTATGTATGTTGATGAACTTGATGGAAAACCCATTGGAGGTGGGGAC
>CAMHMG010000205.1 GCA_946186175.1 uncultured Clostridia bacterium
GCGAGTCTTAAAGATGTTAAGGAGACTCGTGTCGGTGATACAGTAACTGATGCTAATAATCCTTGCGTAGAGGCGTTACCGGGTTATAAGAAAGCCAACCCGATGGTGTATTGCGGAATGTATCCGGCTGATGGAGCTAAGTATCCGGATCTGCGTGATGCTTTGGAAAAACTTCAATTAAATGATGCCGCGCTTTCATATGAACCTGAAACTTCCATTGCTTTAGGTTTCGGTTTTCGTTGCGGTTTCTTAGGACTTCTTCATCTTGAGATAATTCAGGAGAGATTGGAGCGAGAATATAATCTTGACCTTGTGACTACCGCACCGGGAGTTGTCTACCGTATCCATAAGACAGACGGTGAGATGATAGAGCTTACCAATCCTTCCAATATGCCTGATCCTTCGCAGATTGATTATATGGAGGAACCATTTGTGGCTGCAGAGATAATGGTGACTAAGGACTATGTCGGACCTATTATGCAGCTTTGTCAGGAAAGACGAGGCGTTTACAAGAGTATGGAATACATGGAAGAGACCAGAGCGTTGCTTAAGTATGATCTTCCGTTAAATGAGATAATTTACGATTTCTTTGATGCATTAAAATCTCGATCAAGAGGTTATGCTTCATTTGATTATGAATTAAACGGTTATGTTCGTTCTAATCTTGTCAAACTCGATATTCTCATCAATAAAGAAGAGGTGGATGCTCTCTCATTTATCGTACATGCTGATACTGCATACGAGCGTGGACGTAAGATGTGTGAGAAGTTAAAGACTGAGATTCCAAGACACTTGTTTGAGATTCCTATTCAGGCAGCGATCGGAAGCAAGATCATTGCCAGAGAGACTGTTAAGGCTTATAAGAAGGACGTGCTTGCCAAATGTTACGGCGGGGATATCACGCGTAAGAAGAAGCTTCTCGAGAAACAGAAAGAAGGAAAGAAGCGTATGCGCCAGATAGGCAATGTTGAGGTTCCGCAGAAAGCATTTATGAGTGTGTTGAAGTTGGATGATGAATGATCTTAGAACTCAATCATGCAACTGCAGCAGAGAGGATTCATTTTATTGCAGAAAGATTTATGGAGGCATATGCATAGTGGCTGAATTTGAAAAGAAAGTAAGAGATATACTAAAGCTTCATGGTTGTTCTTTTTTACGTAGAGGAAAAGGAAACCTTGTGATATGAACGATGAAAAAAAAGAATTAAGTATATATATACACATACCCTTTTGTAAGCGGAAATGCAAATACTGCGATTTCCTCTCTTTTTCGGGTTGTGGAATTGGAGAACAAAAGGAATATATAGATGCTCTGTGCAACGAGATTGGAGCATATGACCTTATAGCAGATGACTATAAGGTTGGCACGATATTTTTCGGTGGCGGGACACCATCATTTATTCCGGCGGAATACGTTGGCAGGATACTTGAGAAGGTCAGGGAGATTTTTACTGTAGACAAAAATGCAGAGATAACGATCGAGGGTAATCCTGACAGTTTGACCAGAGATAAAATTGAAAAGTATAAGAGCTTTGGTATCAATCGTCTGTCGATAGGGCTTCAGAGCACCAATGATGAGATGCTTAAATGTCTCGGACGTGTACATAATTATGATCAGTTTGTTGCGGCATACAGCAGAGCAAGAGAGGCGGGCTTTGATAATATCAATGTGGATATAATGTCGGGACTTCCCGGTGAAAGTATTGAATCCTATGTAAGGACACTTGGAAAGGTAGTCGACATGCAGCCGGAACATATATCTGCGTACAGTCTGATCGTAGAAGATGGGACACCGCTTGCGGAGAATGATGAATTGTTGGATAAACTTCCGTCAGAGGAGCTGGACAGAAAACAGTATGTGCGGACTAAGCTTCTGCTTGGCCAGAGCGGTTATGAGAGGTATGAGATATCTAACTATGCAAAGATTGGTTATGAATGCAGTCATAATCTAAGATATTGGACAGGCGGTGAATATCTCGGTGTGGGGCTTGGTGCAGCTTCGTATCTGAGATTAAATGATACAACTGAATTTCCAATGTCTGCATATGATGAGCAATATGATGTTGAGACTGAAATGTATGATTTGTATAGCAATTCTCTTTTGGATTACGAAATGGAAGATGACGTAGATGATTCACAGAAGGATGTGTTGAAAACAGACATTGATGATTCAAAGGAGAATGCGTTGGAAACAGATGCCGGTGTTTCACATATGAATGCATCGACGGCAGTTGGTAATGATGATGAGTCCGGTATATATGTACGCTTCAAGGGTGTCGATAATATCGATGAGTACATTGGAAGATTTTCACGATTCGGAACAGGTTATACCGACATTTTATCAGCGAAGGAACTTATAGGTAATTGTTATACTGAGATACAGGTGCTTAAAAGTAAAGACCGTATGGAGGAATTCATGTTCTTAGGTCTTAGGTGCATTGCCGGGATAAGTCGATCACAGTTCTTTGAGAAATTTGGTAAAGATATTGAGCAGGTTTATGGCAATGTGATTGCAAAATACACTAAAAGCGGTCATTTAATATGTGATGGTGACAGGGTCATGCTTAGTGATAAGGGACTTGATGTGAGCAATACTATTATGGCGGAATTTCTACTATGAAACTTCAAGATGCCTGAGACCTAAGCGTACCTTGGCGCGCTTAGTTCGAAGGTATGCAGAGCTGGGCGAGCCCCAAAGGGCAGCAGAGGGAGCTTAACATAGTACTGAATAGTTACGAAATAGCATAAAAACATTGCACTTGTAAGGTATATTGGTTATAATGTGTTTCGTATGTTGTGAGGTTAGCATAGTCGTTTATTATGCATTTAAGAAAGATGGTGAAATATAATGCTTAAGAAATATATTAATATGTTTCGCGAAGATATGAGATATGTAATGTCAAGAAGATGCGGTCTTGATGAACTTAATAATTTTATAATGCTTATTGGATTTATATTTGTAATAATAGCATTGTTTACGCATAAGTGGATATTTGTGTTATTTGGAGCAATATTTGTGACACTTTGTTATATGAGAGTGTTCTCGACAAATATTGATAAACGTAAGACTGAGAATGATGTATATATGCGTTACATGGGAAATGTGGTAAGGTCTGCAGATTACATTAAGCTTATTGTTAAAATGAAGATCAGAAGTATTAGTGATAAGGAGTATGTGTATTTTGTCTGCAGCAGCTGCAAACAGGTTATACGTCTTCCAAAGGGCAAGAATAAGGTCAGTGTCAGATGTCCGAAGTGCGGTGCGACATTTATCAAGAAGACATGAAAGATATCTGGCGATATAATGTTATAATTATTCAAAACATGGAGAGAATTCTTAAGAAAATTAATTGAGAATAATCTCTATGTTTTTTTAATGTTTTTATTCAGTTTTTCCTTGACAAAACATTATACGGGTGGTACTCTATATGAAGATATTAGCACTCATGCTAATTGAGTGCTAATAAATGAAGTGTAGAAGGAAAGGGGTCTGATAGATGGACATAGATGATCGAAAATTGAAGATTCTTAAGGCGATTATCTCAAACTATCTTGAAACCGGTGAACCTGTTGGCTCGAGAACGATTTCTAAGTTTACTGACCTTAATCTTTCTTCTGCGACAATCCGTAATGAGATGCAGGATTTGGAAGAGATGGGACTTCTCAAACAGCCTTATACATCCGCAGGTCGAATCCCGACAGATCAGGGGTATCGATTGTATGTGGATCAGATGATGGTAGAGAAGGATAATGAGATGGAGGAGATGAAGACCCAGCTTCTTGAGCGAGTTGATAAGATGGAGTCAATGCTCAAGCAGGTTGCGAAGGTGCTTGCATATAATACTAATTATGCAGCATTAGTTTCAGCACCTCAATATCAGAATTCAAAGCTTAAGTTCATTCAGCTTTCACAGGTTGATGATAACCAGATTTTAGCGGTTATTGTAGTTGATAACAATGTGATTCGTAACAAACTGATTCCTGTTGAGAGGTATATGGAGAATGACGAGATACTTAAGCTTAATGTATTGCTTAATACATTTCTTCAGGGAGCATCATTGCAGGATATCAATTTGGAGATGATTCATACTATCAAGAATCAGGCCGGTGAATTTGCTGATGTGATGGAAGCGATATTTCAAGGTATCACGGAAGCAATTCATGAAGCTGATGAAGTTGAGATATACACTAATGGTACAACTAATATGCTCAAGTATCCGGAACTTGGAGATGTTGAGCAGGCCACAAAGCTTCTTGAGGCTTTGGAGGAAGGACAGGGGCTTGACGAACTGATAGATGAATCCATTCATAACGAGAGCAGCAACGGTATACAGGTATATATCGGAGAAGAATCGCCGGTACAATCCATGAAGGATTGCAGTATAGTTACCGCAACATATGAGTTAGCTGAAGGAGCTAAGGGAACTATTGGTATTATAGGTCCGAAACGAATGGATTACCAGAAAGTAGTCAGTACATTGAAGAATCTAACGGGAGAATTAGACGAGATATTTAAGAAGAAAGAATAGAGGTGGAAAAGTGGCAGAGAAGAACAAGCCGACCGGAAAGTCGAAAGAGGAATCGGTTGAAGATGTTGTAGTAGAAACAACTGAAGAGACAGAAGTAGAGACAAAAGAGACCTCAGAAGAGACGGCCAAGAAGCCGGTCAAAGGAAAGAAGAGCAATCGACGTGGTGCTAATACCAAGGCATTGGAGATGGAAATCGAGAAGCAGAAAGAGCTTTTAGAAGAATCCGAGGATCGTTACAAGAGATTACTTGCAGAATTTGAAAATGCAAGAAATCGTAATGAGAAAGAATCAAAGCATATGTATGACATCGGTGCAAAAGAGGTACTTGAAAAGCTTCTACCGGTTGTCGATAATTTTGAGAGAGCTTTACAGGCAATACCTGATGGAGACAAAGAGAGAGCATTTGAACAGGGTGTCGATAAGATTTACAAACAGTTGATGAGTATACTGGAAGATATCGGAGTTGCACCTATGAATGCAGAGGGGCAGGCATTTGATCCTGATTATCACAACGCGGTATTACATATAGAAGATGAAGAACTAGGTGAGAATGTGGTTGCTGAAGAACTTCAGAAGGGCTATATGTATAAGGAAGAGGTGTTAAGACATAGTATGGTTAAGGTTGCCAACTGATTATGACACCTCATCCGTCAGCAAATCATAGATTTGTTGCCACCTTCACCTCAAGGGGAAGGAGAATAATAAAGTTAATTAATCACATTTTATAATAATTTAGGAGGATTTTTATCATGGGAAAAATTATCGGTATTGACTTAGGTACAACTAATTCATGCGTAGCTGTTATGGAAGGTGGTAAGCCGGTTGTTATCAACAACGCAGAAGGCGCAAGAAC
>CAMHMG010000206.1 GCA_946186175.1 uncultured Clostridia bacterium
ATTATAATTATTATTTAGATAGGTAATTGCGAAACTCTGTTTTTACTTTACTTCTTTGTGCATATTATATATATCCAACGTAGACACGTTCTCACTCCGTCACACGCACAGCGGTACTAATACACCATAATACGGTGTATTAGTACCGGTGGGTGCGAAGGGGCTGCTTATGGATAATATACAATATGCACAGATAATTATACTTAAATAATGAGTTTAGCAATCAATACTCTGTCAGCATCTACAAACCGTACAAAAGCGGTCAATCTCATTAAACACGAGCTGTTTGTCCGGCTCGTTGTGGATTTCATGACGCATACCCTCAAACATTGTTCCATTCACATTTCTATATCCTATATTCCTTATATGTTGTAAGGAATTGTCCCACTTGTGTTTATTAATATAACATGGATCATCTTCACCTGATAAAAAAAGAATCGGAAGATTAACATTGCTTAACTTATAATCTTTGTTTTTATATACCTCCGTTTCAAGATTGAGCAGTGTCATATATCCATTCAGTGTATAAACAAAAGTACATAATGGATCATTCATAAATGCTTCACTGACCTCTGCATCAGTTGTCAACCATGCATATCTTCTTTTCTCATTAATAAAAGGTTTATTAAAACTTCCTACTGCAAGTCTGTTAACAAAATGTGAGCGATATCTGTCTCCTCTAATCTTCATCAACATTCCAACAAGTATTTTACCAAACGGAACAAGATCAAGATATGACGGACTTCCTGCCACGATCAGACCATCTATGACATCATCATGTTTTTTCAGATATTCTCTTACTATCAATGACCCCATACTATGTCCGTATAATATAATCGGAAGATCGGGATAAAGCTTCTTTATATGCATGGTAACGTTATAGGTGTCCTCAACCATTCCCTTATCCATAGAATAATAGCAGTATCCGATATCATCTTCATCTATTATACTTTCGCCGTGTCCCCTGTTATCATGCATCATAGTTATATAGCCTTTCTCGGCCATTTTCTCCATGAATCCAAGGTATCTTTCTTTATGTTCATTCATACCATGTACCATCTGCAGAATCGCGACAGGCTTCTCCGGTATCATACATATTCCTTTAATAGTTACGTCATCTTTTGAAACAAATGAATAATGCTTAGTTGTTATCATGTTATGTTTCTCCTATAATATATCAAACTTTCTCTCTTCCCTTAAGTAGTATAACACCTATAGGTATACATACCACTGCAAGAATGATCAGCGCAATTGTCACTGGTTTTGTCAATTCCTCATTAGACAGAGCCGGTATCTTATCGCCATAATACATCAAAAACACAGAAAAACCGTTATTAATGAAATGCATCAACGATGAACATACAATACTTTCAGAACGAAGCAACGCATATCCAAGAGCAATTCCAAGTATCGCTGTCGGAAGCAGTCTTATCAGACTCATATGCATCACTCCAAATAATATTGAAACAATTATCAAAGCTACAGGTAATTTCACTTTGTTCTTAAATGCCGTCATCATATATCCGCGGAACATTATTTCCTCACATACAGCCGGAGTTAAAGCGATCAATAACAGTGCAGGGAAGAATGGCATCTGTCCCAATATATCCTCAAAGCCTTCGTTGACAGCACTATTTCTGTCCGGCATCAGATAAGCCAGCACATTAGACAAAAGCATTACTGCGCTCGAGGTTCCAATTATCAAAAACAATGCTCCTATCACATGCTCAATTGATGGTAACTTCAAGCAAAAAACCTTGCTGATATCAGCCTTAATATAAAATGCTGCCAACAGAGGAAGACCTCCAATAAAAATCTGTGGGATTACCACTCCATAGATAGGATTATCCAGACTCATCATTCCACCTAAATAGATCATTATAAGCAAAGCTATGACAAGTATCAACAGACTTTCCTGAATCGTAGGAATACTTCCCTTTTTGATATTTTTCCGGCGTTCAAAAAGCTTGATTCCCGTAAGCGATTCACCAAACAGAATCGATTCACTGTTATATATTTTTGACAATACTCCAACTGCAATAAATGCATAAATGATATTAGACAACAATACAACAAGTATCAGACTAAAATCATATTTAAAAACCAAGAGCGTCTTCATCAAAAGACAGATATTAGCAACCGGTATTAATGCGGTTTTGTAAGTAAGCTCAACATTTGGAATAAATCCGATATATCCTGTAAGCATTACTACCAAAGTTACGGGTGTAACATAATTATTAGCTTCTTTAAAGCTCTTAGCAAAAGCGCATACACACATTACCACAGCACTCATAAAAAGAGCAAAAGCAACAACACAGACAATCGAAATCAATATTGCCGGTACAAAAGTAGAAAGCTTAAAAGTTGCCGCTCCATCCGATAAACTCTGTATAGTAGCAAACATATAAGCTGCAACCCCACCCATTGAAATGGTATTAATAAGCACAGAAACTATTGATATCGTTGCAACCGACAAAAACTTACTCATAATAAGGTCCATATTACCGACAGGCAGAGTCAGCATTGTTTCCAACGTTCCTCTCTCCTTTTCTCCGGCAGTCGTATCTATTGCCGGATACATAGATCCCATCAATATAGCCGTTATCATCAAAAACGGTATTATACCGCCTAAGATACTTCCGATAGAGCTCTCATTACTTGATTTATCTTTTGACTCTGACTTTATAGGATAAAGAACACCCTGAACATCAAGGCCTGATTCTTTGGCATTTTTCTCGGCAATATGTTTTGCGAAACTATCTATCTCATCATCAAGCATATCGCATACGGTATTAGAATTGGTCACTGCAGAAAGATAATGAATCTCATATATTATCTGTTTATCATTGCCTGATGTTGTAATATATGCATCTATCTTCTCATCATTAAGCTCTTTCTTAGGATCAGCTGATTCAACCTCTTTAATCTTATAATCGAGCTTATCCTCATCGCCCTTGATCCAAGCATTTAATGCATTCTTATCCTCAATTGCGACATTAGAATACGCTATTTTGTAGGTGCGCTCCTGTTGCGACTGATTGATCATAGCCACAACCTGCATGATAATAAGAAATAATAACGGATATAAAATTATAGGCAACACTACCATTGTGATAATGGTCTTCTTATCACGCAAGACATCCATTATCTCTTTTTTGTAAAGTGTACGCAGTTTTTTAGAATTCATCCTCTTCACCTCCATCTATAAGTGCAAAGAAGGTGTCGCGAAGATCCCCCGTTCCGGTTTGATCTTTAAGTTCATCCGGAGTACCCTCTGCTATAATCTTACCTTTATTGATCATAATTATACGATCACACAAAAATTCCGCTTCCTCCATATAATGAGTGGAATAAAGAACACTTTTTCCGCGCTTTTTTTCCTGTTTCATAAAATCAATAATAGATTTAGAACTGATAATATCAAGTCCAAGTGTCGGCTCATCAAAAATATAGATATCAGGATCATGTAATAGACATCTGGCAATCGAAGTACGCTGTTTCTGTCCTGTAGATAATTTCTCAATCCTGTTATCTATAAACTCTGACATATTCAAAATATTATTGGTATTGTCAATCTTCTCCTCAATCTCATCATTTGAAAAACCATAAAGTTCTCCAAATATCGACAACATCTCCCTTACGGTAAATCTGCCGTAAAGCTTGGTATTCTCAGAAAGATATCCTATATGTTTTTTTAACGATGTCTTATCCGTTATCTCATTACCGTCTCTGTCCTCTATTATAACATACCCGGTTGTAGGCTCCATGAGTGAACCAAGCATTCGAAGAAGAGTTGTCTTTCCTGCACCATTGGGACCTAAAACACCTAGTATTTCTCCCTGATTAGCCATAAAACTGACATTATCAACTGCATTAAACTCTTCTTTTTTTCCCTTTTTCAAGGTTCTGACAAATTGTTTTGTTAGTCGTACAGATTGGATCATAAATATCCCTCACTTTACATTTTCATTGTATTGATAACAGAAAAAATCAAACAGATTATCCATCCAAGAATCAACCAAACATTTAATGGCCCCTTGTCTGTAGAAACATCTTTCTTTTCACAAACGGATTTCCATGTTATTTCTCTTCCATTAATTTGAGCTATTTTCTTGAGGAGAAGAACAGTTAAAAACAGCCCTACTACAGCCATAGGTGTAAACAGCATCAATGCGCTCATCAATTCGGCATTTGTAGGAGTTTTATCTATTATTTCATCAATGCTCATTCCGGCCTCCTCTATTCCAAACTGACTTAAAACATTAAGTAATATTGGAAGCATATAAAGATATATCGTATTAACCGTATTGAACAACATATGAAGTATCATTGTAGAGAGGAGAGAACCAGTGGCTTCGACCAAAAGAGCAAATATTGTCCCCAGATATATTGCATAAAGCATCTGATTGAAATTAAGGTGCATAAGTCCAAATGATAAAGCACTTATAATAACTCCAACCATAACTGAATATCTACGGAATGCAGAATAAATTATTCCTCTATAAATGGTTTCCTCTACAAACCCCGGAAGGCATCCTATTATGATCACACCAAGCCATGCCGGAACATTCTCGGTAATCTCAAATACAGCCTTACTCGTTCTGTTTTTCACAAAAAACTGACTAATTATATTGAGCCAGTTAGCCATAGGTGATGCACAAATAAGCAGAATCAATGATAAAAAGAACGATGGCAGTCTATATTTTTTAATACCGAGATCTTCATTTAATCTTGTACCTGTTGCAAAAATGTATATAAAAGCTGCAAGCAACAGATACCCCTGCGTCATCAGCACAGAAATCAAAGTTCCTTTATCAGCAGAAAAAAAAGATTGCACTATTCCAACTCCAACTGCCATTGGTATCTCAATTATCATAAGCAGAAAGAAGAACAGTCCCGCTCTCTTCTTATAATCTTTCCTATATATGTTATTAGTAAAATCCGGATCATTCTGTTCCATTATATATATGCCTCATACTAGTTATTATTTTTTAAGTTAATCATTCTTTATCGCAATCGCTTCCATCTCAATAAGTACATCCTTCGGAAGTCTTGCAACTTCAACACATGAGCGTGCCGGAAATGCACCCGTAAAATATGTTGCATATATTTCATTCAATGCTGCAAAGTCATTCATATCCTTTATAAACACTGTAGTCTTAACTACATTTTCACATGATGATCCCGCCGCCTCTAACAAAGCCCTCATACTGTCAAAAACTCTTGTTGCCTGAACCCTGATATCACCACCTACAACCTCTCCGGTAGACGGATCGATAGGTACAACACCTGATGTATATACCATTCCATTAACTTCAATTGCCTGCGAATAAGGTCCTATTGCTTGTGGTGCCTTGTCTGTCTTAACTACATTCTTCAT
>CAMHMG010000207.1 GCA_946186175.1 uncultured Clostridia bacterium
AGGATGTGCTAGATAATCAGCCTGATCATAAGCAGCATACACTACCTTATATTGCATTGGCGTCCACTTAAGTGTAACCTTATTAGTATAACTGTCACTTCTTAAAGTCAAATCAAATGAAAATATTTTGTGGTAAGCAGTATCTGTATTAGTTGTTGAATTAATAACCGTTGCAATTGAACCGGAACCTAATAAAACATCAGAAAGCTCATAACCATAAACCTCAGCATTAGTAATACTAACTTCAGCTTTATTATCAACCAGATTAAAGTAATATCTTGTCTCATCACCAACCACTTTCACATCATCAGTGTTAATTGTTGGATTAGAGTTGTATGACTTGCCATTATCAAAGCTATCACTAAGTGTCATATAAACACGAACAAGCTTACTCTGTGCATATAATGTAAGGCTCTCTGCTGTACCGCTGATAGCCATTCCATCAGATACCAGAGTATTACACTCTGAATCTCTACACCATGTATTATCCGTTTGCTCTACACCATAGAAATCATAACATCCACTTACTGTATATGAACCATCTCTGTCATCAAGATTATTAAAAATATTAACAATATTAACATCTTTACCATCTGAATCCACATACTTTGTAACCTTCTTTTTGCCATCACCATTATCAGCTGTAACAGCATATACTCCAACAGCCCCATCCCCTGTCATAGCCTTAAAATCATTGCCGCCCGGAGTTTGATACATGAAAGTTACAGGAATCTTATTAGCCTCATCCTCAGTATCTAACTTGGAATCGACCTCATCATCTTCTATATCCCCATAATTATCGACAGAATCATTCTCCAATGTTTCCGAATTATCAGATGGTGGAGCATTAAGATCATCACCATTGACAACAGCAACATTAGCATCACTATTATCCTGTTCATTGGACTGTTCGATTGTCTGTGCAGCCTGCTGGTCTGTCGGCTGATCACCTGTCACATTATTAATTGTCTCTTCTTCTATAATATCATCTGATGAAGAATTATCAGCAACCTCTGTTGAAGTCTCTGATTCCTTCTTGTCATTACTCTCTGCCTCAACATACTCATTCATAACTTCCTGCTGAAGTTCCTGCTGAACAAGTGCTGTCTCTTCGTCATCTATCGCCTCAGTTGCAGAAGAAGTCAGAAAATAAGACTGGGATACTAACATTACAATTACCATAATTACGGCAACAACTCTTCTGCCCGCACCTGTACTCCATGAAAACAAATTGCTGATCACACTGATAATTGCGACAAGCGCCAGCACAGGATAAGTCAAAAACTTATGTTTCTTAGCAACTCCTAATAATTTTTTAATAAGTCTGTTCTTAGTATTCATATCCCAATCACCTCTTCTAAAAGTATAATAGATGTCACGATTAATTAATTGTATAGTCATTAAATATATATTATAATATCGTCATCTTCGAAATATTTCTTAATAAAAACCATACATATATAAAGTTCAAACAATTAACTTAACATAATATCAATATATGAAATTATCTCATAATATCCTTAATAATTAAGTGTCACAGCGTTCATGCACAACAAAAAGAACCACTGCGCACAATAATTATGTTAAGTATATCATAATTATTGTCAAAATAAAAGTCTTTTTATTACTTTTCATAACTTTTTTTCACAATTTATCAATATTTTCCCATCTCTAAACACAATATATTGCGTTTTGTTATTGTATTATTATGTCAAATAATCTTAATGTCTTATTTAAAAAGAAAATATTATAATTCTATAACATCTTGACCAAAAGTTAAGCAAGTGTTAAGATGTTTTAGATGTTTATTTATATTATTATTTTAAGAAAAAGAGGTATAAAGAAATGACAAAAACATTTGATGATCTTCTTGCAAAGGTTGCCGCATGCAGCACCAAGAAAGTTGCTGTAGCAGTTGCTCAGGATGATGCGGTATTAGAAGCTGTTGCAGAAGCTAAGAAACGTAATATCGCTGAAGCAATCCTTGTTGGTGACGAGGACAAGATTAACAAAGTTGCTGCTTCTATTAACATGGATCTTACAGGATACGAGATTATTGATGTTAAGGATGATTACGAGGCTGCTCTTACTGCTGTTAAGCTTGTTCATGATGGCAAGGCTGACATGTATATGAAAGGACTTATCGATACAAAGTCTTTCTTAAAGAGTGTATTAGACAAAGAAGTTGGTCTCCGTACAGACAAGACTCTTTCTCACGTTTGTATTTTTGACATCGAAGGACATGATGGACTTCTCTTCTTATCAGATGTTGCATTTATTCCATATCCAGACCTTGAGACAAAGGCCAATATTATCAGAAACACTGTTGAAATTGCACATGCATGCGGAATCGAATGCCCTAAGGTAGCTCCTCTTGCTGCTGTTGAAGTAGTTAATCCTAAAATGCCTGTTACAGTCGAAGCTGATGAACTTACTAAGATGAATGAGAACGGGGAAATCACAGGATGTATCGTTGACGGTCCTCTCTCATACGACCTTGCAACAGATCCTGAAGCTGCCCGTCATAAAGGTGCTACAGACAGAAAGATCGTCGGTGATGCTGATATTCTTCTATTCCCGGATATTCATGCAGGTAATGTTACCTACAAAGCACTTGTTCACAACTCAAAATGTGTTAACGGTAACGTACTTACAGGTACAAAGGCTCCTGTCATCTTAACTTCACGTTCAGACGACTTTGAGACAAAGGTTAACTCAATCGCTGTTGGCGCTGTTGTTGCAGAGTCTATGAACAAATAAATTTAAAAGAATGCAGGTCATTATAAAGTATTTACAATTTTATGAATAAAGTGTCATATTAGACTATGGCACTGCTGAGCATTATTGCAAAGCAATTAATCATTAACTTATTATGAAGGAGGATATGAAATGGCTTACAAGATTTTAATTATCAATCCTGGTTCTACTTCTACTAAGATTGGTGTATATGAAGACGAGAACCAGATATTTGAGGAAACATTAAGACATCCTACTGAGGAGATTGCAAAATATGCTTCAATAATCGATCAGAAAGATTTCCGTAAGGAAGTGATCCTCAATGTATTAAATGAGAAGAATTTTGATATCAAGACTCTTGATGTCGTTGTCGGACGTGGTGGTCTTCTTAAACCAATCCCCGGTGGTACATATGCAGTAACTGATGATCTTTTAGAGGATCTTAGAATCGGTAAACAGGGACAGCACGCTTCTAACCTCGGCGGTATTCTCGCTAAGGAGATCGGCGATGAGGTCGGTGTACCTTCATATATCGTTGATCCTGTTGTTGTTGATGAGTTAGAGCCTGTTGCTAGATATTCAGGAATGCCTGAGCTTCCAAGAAGAAGTATATTCCACGCTCTTAATCAGAAGGCTGTTGCTAAGCGTTACGCCAAAGAAATCGGTAAACCATACGATACACTTAACCTTATTGTAATCCATATGGGTGGAGGTGTTTCTGTCGGTGCTCATCACAACGGTAAAGTAATTGATGTTAATAACATCCTTGACGGTGAGGGTGCATTTTCTCCGGAAAGGGCCGGAACAGTTCCTGTCGGAGATCTTATCAAGCTCTGCTACTCAGGCAAGTATACAGAGAAAGAGTTATATAAGAAGATCTGCGGTAACGGTGGATTTAACGGATACATCGGAAGCAATGACATGAGAGATCTTATCAAATGGAAAGCTGAAGGCAATCAGGAAGCTTCTGATCTTATCGATGCATTCCATTATCAGATTGCTAAAGATGCAGGTGCTATGGCTGCAGTATTGAATGGTAAGGTTGACCAGATAATCTGTACAGGCGGCATCGCATATGGCGAAGATACAATCAAAGCTCTCAAAGAAAAACTTGGCTGGATTGCAGATTTCACTGTATATCCGGGTGAGGATGAACTTCTTGCTCTCGCACAGGGTGCACTCCGTGTTATGACCGGTGAAGAGGAAGCTAAGGTATACTAAGATATATATTTATATAAAAAACGAGAAGGTTGTACAGTGTACAGCCTTCTAATTTTTTGACAATTATAATTTAGCATCATATACCTGCCAATGTTCGACTCGTTGCATCTAAATGATATGATATTGGAATATCAGATAAACATGGGAAAGAAACTTTTGACACCCACGTCATTTATACACGAGAAAGAAATTCTGTTGGCGTATATGCCGGAATCTTACTCCCTAAAAAATCCTTTACATTCCTGGTAATGATATATTCTGCGCCAACACGTTCCGCAGTGTTGACCTGTATTGCATCTTCATAATCTTTCATCTGCGAAGCTGCTGCATTTTTCAAATCAACCATTGTCAGATCTACAAAGATAAAAATCAACGAAAGAGCATTCAATACTTCTTCTATCCTTTTTGGAGAAAGCTCTTTTTTCATAACATACACGATATTAGCAAAGGTAAGTGAAGAAACATAACCCGTAGCTTTATTTGTTTCACACATCTTCCAGATTAATGAAGAATCTTTACAATGCGGTTCTCTCTGCTGTAATACATCCAATATTATATTTGCATCAATCAGCAATTTCATATTTTTCTTTCAACACCGCCTCTCGCTCTTCATCAAGATCATAGTTACCTTTTAATATTCCGGTAAGAGAATCTGTCAGGTAGGAAATTGTTTGCGATTTTGGAATCATACGTCCTATTTCCTGACCATTTTTTGTAATAATCACTTCATTGCCATTTATAACCATTTGAAGATATTTGCCAAACTGATTTTTCATTTCCGTTGCTGTTGCCATAGCCTCTACCATAGTAAAACCTCCTTTTATATTAGCTAATTATATTATAACACAAACTAGCTAATATACAACTTCAATTTTTATGTGTAAAAGATCAAATTTCGTAACCTCTTTGACCAGGTACACTTAGCTATCACAAAACGAAACCTCGTAAGCGACAACTTACGAGGTTTCTTCACTTATTATTAAAGTGTATTAACATACACCCAATTAGGTCGAAACTCTCTCATAAGATTCCAGTATCCTGCTCCAGCAAATCCATACTCTCTTACAAGATCATACTTAGCAATTATACTTCTCACATCCTCAAACCACACAACATGTTCTGCCCCACCGTCATCTGTATAGTAATAAAATGGTGCCTGCGACTGCTCATCATACATTATCTCAGTTCCGTATCTATACGCACGCCGGACAGCTTCTGTATTACCGATTGTCTCTGCTACAGTAACTCCTCTTTCATATGGCAATTGCCAGTCATATGCATAGTTTGGAATTCCCATATATATTTTCTCTACAGGTATTTCTGATACAGCATAATCAAGAACACGTCTGACTGATGGTATCGGTGCAACCGCAAGTGGCGGTCCGTATTTGTATCCCCATTCATAGGTCATAAGAAA
>CAMHMG010000208.1 GCA_946186175.1 uncultured Clostridia bacterium
GTTACCAGACAGTCGGATGATCATTTTCTTATTCTGACAGACAGAAGGGGTGCACGTGAGAGGTTGATCGAGATAAGATCATTTATTAAGGGTTATCAAAATGAGGTCAATCTGGGGCTTAAGATCGGTGGGTATATACCGACATCTGAGGAGCTTGATCCGCATCTGGCTGCGGATAAGGCAAGATATGCGTGTGGGCTTATCAAGAAGATGTATGATAAGGATTATAAGGAATATGATGAGAGTGTTGATAGAAAATTCCGGAAACGCCAGTATATTGTCAATACAATAGATAAGGCGATTGAGAATGGGTACATTAAAGTTTACTATCAGCCATTGGTGTGGGCGAAGGATGGAAAGCTTTGTGGATATGAGGCTTTAGCAAGATGGATAGATCCTGAGTATGGAATGATCCCTCCCGGAGATTTTATTCCTATATTGGAGGAATACAGACAGATCCATAAGTTAGATACATGTATATTTGAAACGGTGTGCAGGGACATAAGTCAGAATTTTATTATTGATAATCGAGTGTTGCCGGTATCGATTAATTTTTCCAGACTTGATTTTGAACTGATGGATGCTGTGGAGATACTTGAAGGTTTTGTCCAAAAATATAATATTCAAAAGGAATATTTGCATGTTGAAGTTACAGAGAGCGCAATGCTTGATGATCTTGGTGTGCTTAATAATGCAAGTAATAAGCTTCGCGAGTTTGGTTATGCTATATGGCTGGATGATTTTGGCTCAGGATATTCTTCTCTTAATTTCCTCAAGGATTACGCATTTGACGTTATGAAGATAGATATGAAATTCTTAGATAACTTTAGTCATAATGACAGGTCTGGTGTTATTATAGAGAGTATTATTGAACTTGCCGGAAGAATCGGAATGAGAACCTTGGCAGAGGGTGTCGAGACGAAGGAACAGGCTGATTTTCTTCTTAAGATAGGTTGCGAAAGATTACAGGGTTATCTGTTTGGAAAGCCGATGGAAATTGAAGAGATTAAAGCCAGGATTAACAGTGGAGAATATCAGATATCTGACGAAGTGGCATAATTAATAGATATAAGAACGGAGTAATATAATTAATGATCATAGGAAACAGGACATTTGACTTTGATAATAATTTTTACATGATGGGAATACTTAATGTAACCCCTGATTCTTTTTCAGATGGCGGGAAGTATGATGATATGGACAGTGCCCTCAGACAGGCAGAAAAACTTATCGCAGATGGTGCGGACATTATTGATGTAGGTGGGGAGTCCACCAGACCTGATCATATTAAGATTACGGAAGAACAAGAGATCGAACGCGTTCGTCCCGTGATTGAGAAACTTAAGGACAGGTTTGATGTACCGGTATCACTGGATACCTATAAGGCAGAGGTTGCGGCAGCGGGAATTGATGCCGGTGCAGACCTGATAAATGATATATGGGGACTTAAGTGGGATAGGGTATGTGACAAGACTTATGAACAGAGTATGGCAGAGGTGATAGCCAAGGCTGGTCTTCCGTGTTGTCTTATGCATAACAGGGATAAAGTATACATTGGCGGGGATAGCCAAGAATATAGAGATACCTTAGATAGCTGGTCTGACAAGGGTAGTTTACATAACACTGGAAGTGCTCAGGTTGATAACCCGTTTGGATATAATAATTATATTGAAGATGTAATTGCAGATATACAGGAAAGCATAGAAATTGCACTTGAAGCAGGAATTATGAAGGACAATATAATGATAGATCCTGGAATAGGTTTTGCAAAGGACTTACAGCAAAACCTTATTTTGATGAATCATTTGGATGAGTTATGTAAACTTAGATATCCGGTGTTATTGGGAACTTCGAGAAAATCTATGATCGGCTTAACTCTTGATCTTCCTGTAGGGGAAAGGGAGGAGGGAACCATTGCGACATCAGTGCTCGGGTATCAGGCAGGATGTCGGATATTCCGTGTACATGATGTGAAAGCTAATCTCAGAGCCCTTAGGATGACGGAGGCGATAACGAAAGCAGGACGCTTAAGTTGATGTATAGTAGCAACCGGTGCTATATTTAAAATACTGATTATGACCTATGTTGGAGGATTGACTAATGGATCAAATCTACATTGAGAATCTTGAACTATTTGGGTATCATGGAGTGCTTGAACAGGAGCAGGAGCTGGGACAGAAGTTCATTGTAGGTGCAACTTTGTATCTTGATACGAGAAAGGCGGGTAAGACCGATTCCCTTAAAGAATCTTTGGATTACAGTGAGGTCTGCCAAAAGATTAAAGAGATCGTGGAGAGGCAGCGTTTTCTTTTGATCGAAAGAGTTGCAGAGATTATTGCAGAAAAACTTCTGCTTAATTACGAAACACTTAAAGAGGTGGAGATTACTGTCAAGAAGCCATGGGCGCCGGTTATGGTTCATCTTGATACGGTTTCAGTTACAATAAGACGTAAGTGGCATAAAGCTTATCTTTCTATAGGATCGAATATTGGAGACCGGGAAGGGTATCTTGATCTTGCAATAGATCATTTGAACGAAGAGAATGACACTAAGGTGACAGCTGTGTCCGACTATATTGAGACTAAGCCCTGGGGGGATGTGGAGCAGGATGATTTTTTAAATGGCGCTTTGGAGATAGAAACACTAAAGACTCCAAGAGAACTTCTTGAAACTGCCATGGCGATTGAGCAGATGGCTCATAGGGAACGACTTGTTCATTGGGGACCAAGGACTCTTGACGTAGATATACTGTTTTATGATGACGAGATAATCATGGAGGAAGATCTTAAGATTCCTCACGTGGAGATACCAAGACGGGAGTTTGTGTTAGAGCCGATGGCTGCGATCGCGCCGTATCATATGCATCCGGTATTTCACAAATCTATGGTGGAGATGCTTGAAGAACTTAGGAAGATGAAGGTTTAGGATAAAAAGCGAAACAATTATGCAGTTAAAGCATATATTATAAATGATTTAGTTAGGAGTGAAAAATTATGAGTAAACTTTTGATCATTTTCATCGTGGCAATGATAATAAGTGCACTCGGTTTTATTAAGTATGTGTATTTTATTTCATTAGGATATGGTTTTTCAATAGCCGGTATTGGTGTAGCAATGCTGATATTATTCAGATCCAATCTTGCCATATGTCCTGTTATTATGTGTGTGCTGTTGATTATATATGGTCTAAGGCTTGGTGGATATCTGTTAATTCGGGAGATTAAGAGCGCCAATTATAATAAGCTGCTGGAAAAAGAAGTTAAGAATGATGTAAGTATGGTTGTTAAGTTAAGCATATGGGTTACATGTGCTATTCTTTATGTCTGTCAGTGTGCTCCGGTATTTTTCAGATTGTCAAATGGCGGGGACAATGACGCATTTGCAATTGTCGGAATTGTAATTATGGCAGTCGGTATAATTCTTGAAATGGTGGCTGATTATCAGAAGTCGGCGGCTAAGAAGATTAATTCGCATATGTTTGTCAGCACCGGTGTGTATAAGTGGGTCAGATGTCCCAATTACTTTGGTGAGCTTCTTCTGTGGACAGGAGCATTTATTTCGGGATTAAAGGTGTTAAGTACGCCTCTTCAGTGGATAGTGGCAGTGCTTGGCTATGTCGGAATCGTATATGTAATGTTCTCGGGTGCAAGAAGACTTGAACTTAGACAGGACAGAAACTACGGTAATATGGAGTCTTATCAGGAGTATGTGAAGACTACACCTATCATCGTACCATTTCTTCCTATATATAGCGTGAAGGATCATAAGTGGCTGGTGGCGTGATGGTAGAGATAGGATATCCGGGTTGTACAGTTATTAATGAAATGATAATATAACATTGATATCTATTATTTGGATTAGATTTTTGAATAGTGTAAGATGAGGCGGAGAGTAGTTGGCATAAGGAGATATAGATATATGAAAACATTACTGTGCTACGGTGATTCAAACACCTACGGATATAATCCGGAAAACGGATTCAGATATCCGGAAAATGTCAGATGGACAGGCAGACTGAAGATTCTGCTTGGCGAGGATTACAGAGTTATCGAGGAAGGCTGTAATGGGAGAACAACTGTATTTGATGATCCCATTGAAGGATGGAAGAACGGATATGATTATCTGCGGCCATGCCTTAACTCCCATAAGCCGGTGGATATTGTGATTCTGATGCTTGGAAGTAATGATATGAAGAGGACTTTTCATGCAACTGCTGATATGATAGAAGAGGGGATATCCAAGCTTGTAGAAACTATCGTGGATTTTACGGGTAATAAACAGGGCTTTGTTTCCAAGATTATTCTTGTGTCACCACCGCATATCGGAGAGGGGATTAGACATTCGGCATTCTACGGTTCCTTTGATGAGGACGCGATTCCTTTGTCCAAAGAACTGGCAGCACATTATGAGAAGGTAGCTGATAAGTACGGCTGCATTTTCTTTGATGCGGCAAAACATATTGAACCGTCTGACGCGGATAGCCTGCATTTAATGCCTAAGGCACATAGGGTTCTGGCGGAGAAACTGGCGGAAGTTGTGAGAAATATAGGATAAAATATGGATATAAGTCGATCGATAAAAAGACAAATACTGACTTTTCATAGGGACACTTATGAAAAAGATGGTATTGATTTGATAATTATTTACTTGCAATAAAAGGAGATACAACATGGTACAGGATTTGAGCATTACAAGGCAGCAGATTGATGAGGTGGACAGTCAGATAGTTGAACTTCTAGAGCAGAGACTTGATCTGGCATTGGAGGTGGCAAAGTATAAGAGCGAGACCGGGAAGGCGATATACGATAAGGAGAGAGAACAGCAGAAATTAGAGAAGCTTGGAGGACTTGCGCATGGCGAGTTTAACTCTAAGAGTATTCAGGAAATCTTTACTCAGATCATGTCGGTCTCTAAGAGGTATCAGTACCGTGCCATCGGAGATCAGGACCATTTGATAGAGAAAATGTATGAGCAGGTGGAAAAGCTTAACATTACACCACAGACGAGGGCTGTATATGCCGGAGTGCCGGGAGCATTTGCTGAGGCAGCATTGGCGGAATATTTTGGTGATGATGTTATGTCGACCAATGTTAAGGATTTTGCTGCTGTCGCAAGGATGGTTTCTGAGGGAAGGGCAGATTACGGTGTGCTTCCTATCGAGAATTCTACAGCCGGTTTCGTTAATGGAATATATGATCTTTTGGAACGATATGAGTTATCGATTGTCGGAGAGCAGATGATCCAGGTAAACCAGTGTCTTCTTGGACTTCCCGGAACGGATATATCAGATATACATACTGTGTTCTCACACCCACAGGGACTTATGCAGGCAAAGGAATATCTTGAGGACAAGGA
>CAMHMG010000209.1 GCA_946186175.1 uncultured Clostridia bacterium
TTTTATTTTTTATCATTTTTTTGAGCAATTTTTTTATGAAAAATCCAATTTTTTTAATAAAAATATTTCAATTTTTATTATTTTGTAGTATTATAGTGATATATGCAGCGTAAATAAACATCAACCATAAGGAGGAGAGTGTTTAAATGAGTTTTTTTAACAAGAATAAGAAGGGGAATAATGCAAATGGTGCAGCAGATTCCGACCAGTTGCAGGACTTCATTGACCTTACAAAAACTAACGTTATTACCCTGTCTGAATCTATAGACAATGTAACGGCCAGTGTTGATGAAGCCATTGAAGATACTTCATCAGTTACTCAAGTGGTACAGGATGTAGCGAAAAGTACGGATCAGCAGTTGAATCTTGTTCAGAATACAACTGCCAGGGTTGAACAACTCCATTCCACTGTAGATGCAATAACCGAAAGCATCAATCATGTTCAACAGCTTGCGGCTGGCTCTAATGAGGCCGTTAACAAAGGTCAACAGAACCTTGATATATACAAAGACCACATCGAAGAGATTACCAAGAGTATGCAGAATACCGCTAACTTTATCGGAGTTCTCCGTGAGAATGTAACAGAAATTGCTGATACGATCAAGCTTATTGTTCGAATCAGTGATCAGCTCAATATGCTTTCCATGAATTCATCTATCGAGGCTGCACGAGCAGGTGAAGCAGGACGTGGATTCTCTGTTGTTTCACATCAGATCACTGTATTATCTAACGATACAAAGGCCCGTATCGGAAGCATTAATGAGATTCTTAAGAAGATCATCGAAAGCAGTGGTAATGTAGAAGATAGTATTACTGAAAGTATTGAAGATTTGAACGAGAGTAATGAGATCTTTACGGAAACCCTCTACTCCTTTGAAGATATTACTAATAAGAATGCTGCAGTTTTGGACAAGATTCAAGGTATCAGCAAAGAAATCAACAATATCAGCCATGTTGCACAGACAACAAGCGATATGGGACAACAACTTACAGAATCTGCCCAATCAATTAGCGAGATGACCGAACGTGTTAATACTATCATGGATCAAGAGCAGGAATCATTCTCAAAAATCAGCAATAGTATAGGTGGTCTTCAATTTATGCTTGGAAGACTTGAAGGATTGGTTAACAAGTATAATAAAGATATCCGTCCTGTAGCCAAGTCAGCAACCAAAACAATTAAGATCGGTGTAATCATGCCATTTGGTCACGAGTTCTGGCAGCAGGTTAGAGAAGGTGTTGTATATGCTACCAAAGAAGTTGCAAGAAGGAATTGTGAAGTTGATTTCATGCCTATCGAAGATATTACTCTTGAGAAATATGTTAATGCAGTTAACAAATGTATCGATGAGAAATATGCAGGAATTGCAATGGTTGGTTACTATGAAGAATTAGCTCCTTTAGTTGATAAGGCTGCCTCTCGCGGTATTCCTTGTATCACCTTTAACAGTGAGTTTGAAACACCTAGCAAACGTCTTACCTTCGTAGGTCAGAACGCATATGACTCAGGTGTTATCTCCGCTGATACTATTGCTTCTAAGATGGGTGAGAGAGGTAATCTCCTCGTTGTCACCTCCGATAGAAGCATTACTAACCATGAACTTCGAAGAAGCGGTTTCATGGAAACCATTTCAAAATACAAAGGTATTAAGGTCGTTGGACTTATTGAGTGTCATGACAGTAATGACGAAGCATATGATAAGGTTAAGGAGTACCTTTCTAGAGACAAGAATGTTGACGGAATTTATATCGTAGCCGGCGGTCAGGGTGGTACCGTTCAATGTCTTGCAGATCTCGGACTTACCGGTAAGGTTAAAGTCGTACTTTACGACTTCATGAAGGACAACTTAGAGGCAATTTCTAAGGGTGCTGTTGCCGCTGCAATCGGACAGGATCCGTTCCGTCAGGGACATGATCCTATCATCTATCTGTTCAACAATGCAATGACAGGAGAAGTGCCTCCGGAAAAGAACATGTGGACTAAGATCGATGTTGTTGACAAGCACAATGTAGCAAACTATCTTAATTAAATTATCGTGTATTTACGGGTGGGACGAATTTGTCCCACCCTTTTTTAATCCTTTAATTTACATCTCCACTCTACGATATACAGACTGCTTCATTGCTGTGGTTTTTTACACACAAACTAAGAAACATAAACTTTTAACGATAATTTGAAAATAACACTTTCCTATATATACTATTTATGCTATACTTCTGTAGATATTTTGTATACTACATATTTGTGTTTTATGTTTTATAGACAATTGCGAAACTCTATTTTTTCTTTCTTGAGTTTCGCAATTAAAAGTTTTATTGCAAAAGGAGATTACAATGAGAAACACTTCTAATAAACAAGAACAACAGTCAGAAAACAAAATGGGAGTTATGCCCGTAAAATCTTTGATTATATCAATGTCACTTCCAATGATGATATCAATGTTGGTACAGGCACTATATAACATTGTTGACAGTATATTCGTGGCACAGGTTTCAGAAGATGCACTCACAGCCTTAACCTTAGCGTTTCCGTTACAGACTTTAATGATAGCTCTCGGATCAGGTACAGGTGTTGGTATCAATGCACTGCTCTCAAGAAGTCTTGGAGAAAAGGAATTTGACAAAGCCAATGCTGCCGCTAATACAGGAATACTGTTAACCGCTATTAATTACCTTATGTTTCTGTTTGTAGGCATTTTCATTGTCAGCCCGTTTATTGCTTCTCAGACGGACAATACAGTCATAGGCGATTATGGTGTTACATACCTTCGATATGTATGCATCTTTTCCATCGGCCTTTTCTTTCAGATGACCTTTGAACGCCTTCTGCAGTCTACAGGACGTACTTTTGATAGTATGATCTCACAGCTTACAGGCGCTATTATCAATATAATATTTGACCCATTGTTAATCTTCGGAATCGCCTTTTTCCCCAAATTAGGCGTTGCCGGAGCAGCTATTGCAACAGTTCTCGGACAATGCGTTGCTGCATGCGTAGGACTTACGCTTAACATTAAGAGAAACAAGGAAATAACCCTATCATTGAGCGGAATCAAAACTCCTCAACTTAATATTATCAAACAGATATATCTTGTCGGTGTTCCATCTATTCTTATGATGTCAATCGGTTCAGTGATGACCTATCTGTTTAACAAGATACTCAATACATTTTCGTCTACTGCTGTTGCCGTATTCGGTGCATACTTCAAGCTACAGAGTTTCTTCTTTATGCCACTATTCGGACTTAACAATGGTATGATTCCGGTGCTTTCATACAATTACGGTGCAAGAAAAAAAGACCGCATTATGCAGGCCTTACGTTTCTCGCTTGTATTTGCTTTATCGATCATGCTTTTCGGAACCTTAATATTTGAGACCATGCCTTCAGTACTGCTCAAGCTGTTCGATGCATCTGATAACATGATTGCAATCGGAATACCTGCACTTAGGATAATAGCCATACACTTTCCTATCGCATCCATTTGTATCGTATTAGGCTCAGTATTCCAGGCATTTGCCAAGAGTCACTACTCCCTTGTGGTTTCACTCGGAAGACAGTTAATCGTTCTGATTCCTGCCGCATGGCTGTTAAGTCTTCTTGGCAACGTTAATTACGTATGGTTCGCATTCCCTATCGCAGAACTTGTATCTCTGACAATAACCTTAATATATTTCCGAAGAATCAAGCGCAATATAATCGACACACTGAAGAATTAATTCGCATAATAAAGTGCTATTGATAATAATGATATAAATAACAAAGGATACTTTTGAAACCGAAAACTAATAATAATATACATTAATAGTAATAAATAGTGTAAATGCAGCGAATGTAGTTTATAACTACCATAATCAGACCTTGTCGCAGTCGTTGGTACTTGGCGAACACGAAGTGTGAGTTTAGTACCATTACGACGTAGACAGAGCGGAAGCGTGTCTGTTATGGTGCTATAAACTACATTCGCTGCTTTAATGAAAAACTATGTGTTGTGCTTAACGCGCTTGATACTCCCCCACCTGTTCTTATTCTTTTTGTATCCGACAAATGCCATGATACGACCAAATGACAACAGGTATCTGAAGAATATATTTTCCAGAAAGCACATAAGTATCGCCCTTATCACATCAACTACGGTAATGGAAAGATTCTGGGTATATATTCTTTGGAAAAATGCCGTCAGTGTCAGAATGGCACCATATGCACTGTATAACAATATGAATTTCAACATAAATTTGAAATTAAGTACACCGAATATAGCTGCAATAACCATTGACAATATGCCCATAACTTCAACGACCGGGGAAGCCAACTCAAAGAGAAGATAATACATATACGATATATAACTTACCCTGCCGAATCTTCTGTTGGCAAATATCGTGTAATATTTGGTCATACATTGAAACAATCCAAGATGCCATCTTCTTCTCTGTTTAAGCAGATCTCTTATGGAGCCGGGCACCTGACTCCAACAGCAGGCATTAGGCTCATATCTGATAGAATATGGGATGTTATTATTGCGGCAGAACACATGAAGCTTAACTACCAGCTCCATATCTTCACCTAAGGTATTCGAATCATAGCCATTAGCGGCAATCACCACATCTTTCTTGAACAGTCCAAACGCACCCGAAATGATCAGATTACCGTTATATCCATCCATCAATATACGTGATGCCAGAAACGATCTGTCATACTCTAATACCTGCATGGCAATAAGAGGATCCTTCGGTATGTGATAACCGGTAATGTATCCGTCTTTTCTTTCTACACATTGAGATACCTGAATCAACCCACCGATTGCCACTATATTCTCATCTTCAAGCAACGGCTGTGCAATCTTTTCAAGAGAATCCCTCTGAAGAACAGAATCCGCATCTATACAAAGGAAATATGGATATTGTGAGACATTGATTCCCATATTAAGAGCATCACCCTTACCGCCATTTTCCTTGACTACCAACGTGACCGAAACGCCATCTACTACTGCTTCATATATCTTTTTCTCCTGTTTGCATTCTATCATCCTGTGAACCGGGCGATTGACTTCCTTCATATCAAACGCCTCTATCACTTCTTTCGCTGTATTATCCGTTGAACCGTCATCCACAACCACAACCTCATACAGACGATAATCAAGATCTACCAGTGAACGAATACTGTCAACTATTGTCACTTCCTCATTGTGAGCAGGCACAAGAATAGATACCGGCATATAATAATCATGTGTCAGTTCATTACGTATCTGCGTTCTTCTCTCTTTTGTATAAAGCTGAAATGCACCTATTAATACAGAAAGAAAAAGATAGGTC
>CAMHMG010000210.1 GCA_946186175.1 uncultured Clostridia bacterium
GCAAAAGTTCTGTTGGGTTCAGTTGTTATTGCTGTTCTATCAATGGTAGTGCATTTTGGCGTGGCAGTTAAACAGTATTCGCAACCGATTGATATAGCAAGTCTTCCTACATTTAACGTTACATCGGATAATCTCCATGATGGTATGTGGGATGAAAAGATTGGTGCAAAACACGGTAATGTTTCGCCGAAACTATCATGGGATAAGGTTGAAAATGCGAACAAGTACATGGTTGTAATGATCGATTATGACGGCAACAACTGGCTTCACTGGATCTGTACAACAGATGATACGGTACTTGATGAGGGAGCCGTTACGGAAAAAGACGGATATGTAGGACCTTATCCGCCGTCGGGAACACATAATTATACGGTTTATGTGTTTGCACTAAAGGGTGATACATATGCGATTGATTATAAACTTGACAGCGGTGGAACGGACTTTCAGAAACTGGTAGATCAGATCAATTCCGGCGTTACAACCGATCATAACAATATAATTGCGGTTGGAATTATTGAGGGTGAGTATGGAGAGCAGCAACACGAAGAAGAAATAGAGTGGGATTGAGTTGTATGTTAACAGGAAGGGATTATAATTATGAAGGGATATGTGAAAATGTTTGGGAAAATTGTTTTAGCCTTATTTATACTGGTAGTATTAATTGTGATTCTGGCGTTTCTGTTCTTAAATTTCTATCCGTCAGTAGGTAAGCTTCCGAATAAGGATGATGCGGCGCGATATGCCTCAATGACTTCACTTTATTATGATAATCAGTTTCACAATGAAAATAATTATATATCCGTTATGACTGACGGGCAGGATTCAAAGAGTGATCGCAGAACTCCTGAAACTATGATAAAGGCCGAAAAACCGACCTATGAGGAACATGCAGATGCAGGGGAGCTGACTTTTACCTGGTTTGGACATTCATCCTCAATGGTACAGCTTGGAGATAAGAACATTCTGATAGATCCTGTTCTTGGAAAATATTCGAGTCCTGTATCATTTGTTGGAGTGAAGAGATTTTCAGAATGTCCGGTAACTGTTGATACACTTCCGCCAATTGATGTTCTGTTCATCTCGCATGATCACTATGATCATCTGGATTATGGGACCATTAAGGGAATAGATGAAAAAACAGAACATTACATAGTTCCGCTGGGCGTTGATGTTATACTTAAGAGCTATGGTGTTTCGGCAGATAAGATCACAGCTCTTAACTGGTGGGAGAATACAGATATAGATGGGATTACCTATACACTTACTCCTTCCCAGCATTTTACCGGCAGAAATCCCCTTAAAGGAAACCGTACACTCTGGGGTGGATTATTCATGAAGGATGATTCGCATACTGTGTACTATACGGGAGACGGTGGGTATTATGATGTTTTTGGACGCGTCTATGAAAATCTGGGTGCTGCCGATCTTATGATCGCAGAGGATGGTCAGTATGCTAATGCATGGGCTTCTATCCATATGATGCCTGAAGAAACAGTTCAAGCTGCTATAGATGCAAATGCCAAGTGGCTTATTCCTGTTCATTGGGGAACGTTTGTCCTGTCAAATCATTCGTGGGACGATCCTGCAATCAGAGTAACCAATGCAGCACAGGAAAAGGGACAGAATATAGCAACACCTCGTATCGGACAGACTGTTGATTATGAGGACATCTCAACTTATACTGAACACTGGTGGGAATCATATTAACAGATGTTGTTGCGCAAATTGCATATAATGTATATGAGAAATATTGTTAAATATTCCCTTTGATATTTGATGAAATAAAGTGATATTATTTATATAAACGTGTAGCAGTAACTGTGTAAGTCCGGTTAATGCTACACGTATTTTTATTATCAAAGGAGGAAAAGGAGATGAAAAGAGTACAATTGGCTTGTATCTGTAAGACACTGCATTTCTTTCAGAAGGATGAGGTTTTCAAGTTGACTCAGGAGAGCTTGTCCAAAGAGGAATATTTGCGGAGGAAATTAAGAAAATGAGTAACAATAATTTTTTAGGAGAAGAACCTGTCGGAGCTTTGATGAAAAAATATGCGATACCGTGCATTATTTCGCTACTAGTCGGAGCACTTTACAACATTGTGGATCAGATATTTATAGCGAATGCAAGCTATTTAGGATCTTATGGTAATGCGGCAAATACCGTGGTATTTCCTCTTACCGTAATTGCGCTGGCTATAGCGGTAATGATTGGCGATGGCTGTTGTGCGTTTGTTTCTCTAAGTCTTGGAAAACAGGAAAAGGGTGATGCAAAAAGAAGTGTGGGAAATGCGATAATATTGATGATAACCAGTGGGCTTGTGTTAATGGTGTTTTATCTGATTTTTAGTGACTCCATACTTACTTTATTTGGTGGTACCGTGAACGTTGAAACCTTCAGATATTCGCAGGAATATTTTTTCTATATCACGCTTGGTATTCCGTTTTATGTGTTTGGACAAGCTATGAACCCCGTGATCAGAGCTGATGGTAGCCCGAAGTTTGCTATGGTCTCAACACTCGTCGGTGCTATGATCAATATTGTTCTGGATCCGATATGTATCTTTGTATTTAAATGGGGAATGATGGGAGCAGCTGTTGCAACTGTGATTGGTCAGATTGCGACCGCAACTCTTTCAATCTGTTATATAGTCAATATGAAGTTAATTAAACCTGATAAAGGTGATTTTAAACTAAGCAGCAATATAATAAGGAGAACACTTACTCTTGGGGTTACAAGCTTTTTGTCGCAGATATCCCTTGTTGCAGCTATGGCAGCAATTAATAATATGATCCGCAAGTATGGTGCTATGGATACTATATTCGGACTCGAAAAGTACGCACAGATTCCGATGGCTGTGGTTGGAATCGTTATGAAGTTCTTTCAAATTGTCATTTCGATTGTTGTGGGAATGGCTGCAGGGTGTATACCGGTTGTTGGTTATAATATGGGTGCCGGATTGAAGAAGCGTGTAAGAAGGCTTTTTTCATTGCTTATTGTAGCTGAGGCTTCTGTAGGTGCTGTTGCGTTTGTAATAGTCGAATTATTTCCACATGTACTTATAGGTATATTTGGGGCAGCAAATGAGAGTGGGTACTATACAGAGTTTGCGATAAAAGCGTTTAGAATCTATCTTTGCATGATGATATTTGCATGCGTGAACAAGGCATGTTTTATTTTCTTGCAGGCGATGGGTAAAGCATTGGAGTCAACCATTTTGTCGATGGTAAGAGAAATTGTATTCGGTGTTGGATTCGCTATTCTTTTACCAATAAGATTTGGTTTGGATGGAGTATTGTATTCAATGCCTGTTTCTGATTTTCTCACATTTATTATAGCGCTCTTTTTGATTCGGATGACATATAATGAGCTCAAGGAAAGTCAAAATAAGGACACGTTATCTACCGCACCTTGTGGCTCAGCTAGCTAAGTAAGTAAAAATATTCTTGACATTCATTCAGAAAGTTATATACTAGTTATGTGTTCCAAGGGTGGAACTTTTATTCTTTGATTATTAATATATATTTATGAAACAAGGGTGTTTCGAGGTCCTTACTCGAAGCACCCCTTTTTGCGTGTTAGCTACGAGCCATGTGCCACATAAACAATATGTGAACTTCAAGCTTGCTTGCAAAGTTAAAAATATTGTTTATGTGGGATGTGTCGGTACACAATGTCCGGTGGACATTGGCTCTGCACGGACCGAAGTGAAACGAAGACCAGCCACGACCAAGTTGGAGCGTAGCGAAAACGAGGTGGTCATGGCTTGTAGAACAAACCGGAAAGGCGGAAATGGAAATGAAGAATCTTCATGAGGAATGTGGTGTTATAGGTGTATTTGCACCGAAACAGTACAAGATTGCAAATGATGTGTATTACGGTCTTTATGCGTTACAGCATAGAGGACAGGAAAGCTGTGGAATAGTTGTTAATGATGACGGATTATTCTTTTCTCACAAAAATATCGGACAGGTAAGCAATGTATTTGATGCAGAAGAGCTTGCAAAACTGCCGTGTGGAAAGATGGCTGTTGGCCATGTCAGATACGGAACAACAGGAGGCAATAACAGAAATAACTGTCAGCCTATGGAAGTAAATCATCAAAAAGGCAAGATGGCACTTGCACATAACGGCAATATCAGCAATGCATATACTCTTAGAAATGAGTTAGAGTTAAGCGGTGCTATATTTCATTCGACATCCGATACGGAGATAATTGCCTATATTGTTACCAGAGAAAGATTGAAGATGCCATCGATTGAGCAGGCTGTACTATCAACCATGAAATACTTAGAAGGTGCGTATTCAATAGTTGTCATGTCTGCGACAAAGCTTATCATTGCAAGAGATCCGCACGGCTTCAGGCCTCTTTGTTATGGTAAAGGTGAAGATGGACGGTATTTGGCAGCATCAGAGAGCTGTGCATTAGAGGCTATGGGTGCTGAGTTTATCCGTGATGTGAAACCGGGTGAACTAATTGTTTTCTCGGATGATGGGGTGGTAAGTTATACAGACTACTGTGGTTCAAAGAAGAAACAGATATGTATATTTGAATACATTTATTTTGCAAGACCTGATTCGGAAATAGACGGGATTTCCGTTCATGGAGCAAGGATTAAGGCAGGCAGGATACTTGCAAGGGAATATCCTGTGGATGCAGATGTTGTTGTGGGTGTTCCTGATTCAGGACTTGATGCTGCACTTGGATATTCGAGAGAGTCAGGCGTTCCATATGGAATTGGATTTATCAAGAATAAATATATAGGAAGAACATTTATTTCACCAACACAAAATGAGAGAAATGACCAGGTAAGGATCAAGCTTAATCCGATAAGAGAAAATGTCGAGGGCAAGAGAGTAGTGCTTGTAGATGATTCAATTGTCAGAGGCACGACCAGTGGACGTATCGTTAAGCTTTTAAGAGATGCGGGCGCAAAAGAAATACATATGATGATATCTGCGCCGCCATTTACCAATCCATGCTATTACGGTACTGATATTGACTCAAAGGAGAACCTTATAGCATGTAATCATAGTGTTGATGAGATAGCTAAGCTAATAGGCGCTGATTCACTCGGTTACCTACCGGTAGAAAGTCTTCCGGAGCTTGTCGGGCACGACGGAATATGTAACGCCTGCTTTACGGGAAACTATCCTACATCGGTTCCTAAAAATGTCAGTAAGAATCGTTTTGAAAAGCGTTTGTCTGAATGCTGATACAAATTCGGGTTTGTACGCGAAACTCTTATACATTTTTACGCATAGCAGTTTGTC
>CAMHMG010000211.1 GCA_946186175.1 uncultured Clostridia bacterium
TTATTTCATTGGACGCCCTAGAAGTGATCCTTCTTCAAAACTGTAATATGTTCCTCGTGCGGCCCACATAGGACTGTAATTGGCTGATCCGTCTGAGTTAACAGAGTGACAGAAATATCCTGTAAACATTTCTACATGATATATATCAGCATATTTTTTCTTCATATCAGATGATTTGAATAGAAGGTCTCCGGGATTGACCTGCATTTTATCAATCTTCTTATATGTCAAACCACCTTTGATCATCTTGTTATGATTCTTACACCAAATGGCTTCTGAAAGTGCTACACCGGGATATCCTGGAGAACCAAAGTTTAATCTTGCTTTTTCTTTGTATGCTTTCCATACCAATGCGCTACAGTCATAATATCCCTTTTGAATACGTTTTTCCTGACTGTATTTCCAATGTGTTCCTATATAGGTGGCACGTTCTGCAACTTTTTTGATTTTTGCCTTAGTTACTGATACGGCACATCCAAGATAACGATCACCAATCTTAGCTTTGATAATTGCATTGCCGATTTTTTTACCTTTAACAACGCCGTTGGAATCAACGGTTGCTATGGTAGGATTACTTGAGCTCCATTCAATATTTTCAATTGCTCCTGTTATTTCAAGTTTTTCTTTTTTTCCTTTAACAAGCAGACAGGATTGTTTTGATATGTCAAGTTTTGATGATTGATAATTCACTAAGAATTGCTTTCCGTAAATAGTGAATGTAATCTGGCTGATACAGGGCTCATCATTTGTCTGACTTAATGTGATTATATTATTATATAATTGAACATCCAGGTTTAAGTTTGGATTAGAACATGTATAAGTAAATACATCATTAGTGGTGTTTGCCTGGTTGTTGTTAACGTTGTTATAATTATTATAGGTATTATAATCATAGTCATTATCATAATCATAACCGTCATCACTGATAATATAATCACTATTGATAGTGATCGTTGCTACTGAATTAGTATAGTATGGTTTTGAGTTGTAATAATATTCAGGAAACATATATGTATGGACATTATCGGTACTTAAGGTCACCTTGTTCATATCAATTCCGACTGTAATGCACATTGTTGATGAAAAGATATTATAATAGTAGAAATCTCCGGTATAAACACGAACATAAATACTTGCATTTCCGGGTCTCAAGGCGGTAAAATTACCGGAATTATCTATTTGAACAATGTCTGTATCACTGCTTGAAAAAGAATATGTATAAGTGCTGAGAGCAGATTGATCTTCAATATAAGATAGATTGGGTGTGATCGTTCCTGTATCATTAACAATGACATTAGAATATCCTGTTTCGTTATTATTGACGGTTAAGATATGTGTTGTCGCAATTGCTTTGTCAGGTAATAATATAACTCCGGTTAAGATAAGAAATAATAGAAAAAAGATTTTGCTATGGCAGTTTTTAATATAATTCATTAGTGAACTCCTTTCGTTAGTAGTTAGAAACATATAATTTTGATATTCATAAATACTATTTTATTAAAATGATTGTACCATTACATTACATATTTGTAAATTAAACTGACGATTAAAAAATATATACAATATTCTATTAATTGTGTTATACTTTCCATATTAATATAGAAGAAAGACGAGGGAAATGAGTATTGAAAACAGCAATTATTATGGGATCAACAAGTGATCTTCCTAAAGTAGAACCTGCAGTTGAGATTTTGAAGAGTTACGGTGTTGAAGTAAATGTAAGATGTTTGTCGGCACACAGGGCACACGCAGGACTTTCTGATTTTATGAAAGAGGTTAATGTGAATGGTACAGAGGTGGTCATTACTGCAGCAGGAATGGCAGCAGCGCTCCCTGGAGTGGTTGCTTCACAGACAGTTCTTCCGGTTATCGGTGTACCTTTGTCTGGTTCGGTATTAGACGGTATGGATGCTCTTATGAGTATAGTGCAGATGCCTTCCGGAATACCTGTTGCAACGGTGGCGATTAACGGAAGTAAAAATGCCGCATATCTTGCATTGCAGATTATGGCTATTAAGCATGAGGAATTACGTATGGCTCTTGAAAAGGATAGAGAAGATATGGAAGCAGCAGCTATGAAAGCCAATGAAGAGGTACAGGCAAAATTCTCATGAAACAATAACCGATTTAAAATACATCATGCAGAAAAGCATGGTGTATTTTTTTGAAATACTTAAAAAAGAGGCTGGTGAAAAGTTCACTTGCCTCTTTTTTATCGATATCTTATCAGGTGAAAGTAAAAGTCTGCACTTTACTTGACCTTCCTTTCCTTAAGATAAGAAATACTATAGGTTTATAGTTGCCTATGCATCTAATTTTTGTCCTGTAATGCGCTCGAAACCTTCAAGATATTTATCTATTGTTTTCTGAGCAATGTCTGTTGGAAGCTCCCAGTCATGCTTGCCATTGTTCTCTTTAAGCCAGTCTCTTGCAAACTGTTTATCAAATGATGGCTGACCGTGTCCGGGTTCATATCCGTCAGCAGGCCAGAAACGTGAGCTGTCAGGTGTTAACATTTCATCACCGATAACAATATTGCCATTTTCATCTAAACCAAATTCGAATTTTGTATCAGCAATAATAATTCCTTTTTCTAATGCATAGTCAGCGCATTTTTTATAAAGAGCAATAGTGTAGTCTCTGAGTTTTTCGGCATATTCCTGTCCTTTTCCGGGAAATTCCTTTTCTAAAACATCTATACTCTTCTCGTAAGAAATGTTTTCATCGTGATCCCCAATTTCGGCTTTGGTTGATGGGGTATATATAGGTTCAGGCAACTTGTCAGATTCTTTTAATCCTTCAGGAAGAGTAATGCCGCATACAGTACCATTTTTTGTATAGCTTGCCCAGCCGCTTCCGGTGATATATCCTCTTACAATACATTCGATTGGAAGCATGGTGAGTTTTTTGCACATCATACTATTTCCGTCAAACTCAGGCTTTCTGAAAAATTCAGGCATATCATTGACATCTGTTGATATCATATGGTTAGGAAGAATATCCTTTGTCATGTCAAACCAGAATTTTGACATTTGAGTAAGAACAGTCCCTTTTTTACTTATCTTATTTTTGAGAATAACATCAAAACAACTTATTCTGTCTGTTGCAACCATGATAAGGCTGTCACCATTGTCATAGATCTCACGTACTTTACCCTCTTTAATAGGTTTGATTTCTGTATTCATTTCATACCTCCATGTTATGCTTAATTGGAAACCATGAGTAACTATTCAGGTAGAATCTTGCATTCGCTGCGAGATTCGTAGGAAAATGTATATTTCACGATGCGACAGGCGTACTGTAATGTGCGTAAGCACTGAGCCTTTTGCGTATCTATGAAGCATAGCTGAATAGATACAAACATGATTAGAATAGTAGATTTATTGACAAAAATCAAGTCTTTTTATACATTTATAATTATATTATGTTAAAATAATTAAGATTAAGTATAGATGGGAGATATTAACATGATGTGGAAGGAGCTTGAAATCGACAAGACAAAAGATAGGGATACAATTAGAAAAGCTTATCTTGCGAAGCTTCATTTAGTTAATCCTGAAGATGATGAGGAAGGCTTTAAAAAATTGAGAAAGGCCTATGAGGATGCATTGGCTTATGCGGACACTCCTGAGGATGATGACGAGCTGGAGGAGAAATCAAAACAGCTTAATAAGGATGAAGTTGATGTATGGCTTGATAAGATAGATGAATTGTATGGCGATATTTCAGATAGAATAGACATTGATAAGTGGAATATATTGCTGCATGATTCTGTTTGTGATGATTTGGATACAGAAATAGAAGCCGGAGAAAAGCTGCTTGTATATTTTATGTCGCACTCTTTTCTGCCTCAAAAGGTATGGGTATTGATTGATAAAAGATTTGATTATTCTAATAGTATTAATTCCTTGAAGGAGAAGTTCCCTGAGAGTTTCATTAACTACATAATTTGGATGATCAATAATCCAACCTTTTTGGATTATGATCTTTTTGAAGGCAATACCAAGGACCGTCCAGATGAATTTATCAATAAATTGCATGAGATTAAGAATGCAGAGGGAAATGAAAATATTGATGAAGCGCAAAGGCTGATTCAAGAATTGAAGGGTTTTGAAATAACGCATCCTTATATTGATGTCGAAGAGGCAAACTGTCTTTTGCTCAAAGCCGGAAATTTAAGTGAATTTAGCAATAAAAGGGAAGAGAATGTCGGAGCTGTTGAATATAGAAAGAAGGCACTTGATATTATGGATGAGCTGGATTTTGAATATTCGTCTAATATGTATATACATCGAGTATACGGAGAGGCTCTACTGGCAAATAAGAAAATTGATAAGGCTTATACAGTGTTTGATGAGATTGCTAGATTTGAAAATGGCATGATTAACTTCAGTGCTTTGCTCGGAAAAGCCAAGTGCATGATGTTAAAGAAGAACTATGAAGAAGCCAAAGAGATGATTGAAGATATCCTGGAGGAAAAGGTTCAGGATATAGAGGCTCTTTCACTTTTGGATATAATCAATGAAGAACTTGTAAAAAAATATAGTGATAAACTTATTGAAAAGAAGGATAAAGAAATCTTTATCAAGCTTGGCTGGTGTTATTATCAACAAAAAAAATTCTCAAAAGGACTTGAGCTTTTAGAACAACTTGATGATAGTGAGGAATATGATTATATTAATCTCAAATGCAGATTGTTTCTTGCGAATGAGGAATATGACAAGGCTTATCCTTTAGCTGAAAAATGGTTGTCAATGATTGAGGATTGCGTGGATGATGGTTCGCGGGAAATGACGAAACGTAAGAACAGACTTTCTCTTGCTCATTTTTCTATAGGAGTATGTCTTTGGGAGATCAATGAGGAGGAACGCGAAAAGGCAGTTGATTATATTGAAAAATCAATACATGAAGAGAATAACAGGCTCGTCAAATTATCATATATGGAACAGCTTGCCAGATTCTATCTTGCGGATAAGCAATATGAAAAATGTATAGATAAGTGTACCGAGATAATACAGATTGACAGAGGGTTTTTTCCTGCATATGTTCACAGGCAGAGGGCTAATTATGAGTTGAAGAATGCAAAAGATGTAATTGAAGATTATTACAACTGCACAGAGCTGTATCCTGATTATGTGCCGCCTTATATTTTAGCGGCAGAAGTGTATTTTGCATTTGAACAATATGATGATATAGAAGAAATAATTAAAAAGGC
>CAMHMG010000212.1 GCA_946186175.1 uncultured Clostridia bacterium
CGTACAGGATAACATGATATCATGCGAAATATCGTTTTTATTACCTGGCTGAGATGTGTTTTCATTTACTTCAAAATTATATTCCAAAGCTGTATCATATACAGATCGATTGGCGGCATCAAATAAGGTACTATAGCCGTGTATGAAGCCCTTTGCAATCAGTTCGTGGAATAAGGTTTTGACTTCTTCTTCATTATGCGGACAATGTTTTAATGAGGTATTGTCAGATATGAATTTCACCAGATCAGGATATCCGTCCAATGACAAAAGTTGTCATGTATTTTAATATGAGGAAAAAGGAGGCGGGTACGTATGAATAGAAATGTTTCGATTATAAAAGATGTAGATGGTAATGATATTGTCGTGATAAATGATGCCATTTTCAAAGGAAGAAGAGGAATAGCTTGGAATGAAGTAAAGGAATATTTGAAAAATTTTGTTGGAGACGTTTATAGAATTACGGAGTCAGATAATGAAATTAATATTGGTGCAGATTTTCCAAATGAATATACTGGTTCTGTATATACATACAAATTAAAGGGTGCCGTTGCTAAAGCCAAAGCCAATGCAGCACAAGGGATACCTGAACTCGTTGAGATTGCGACAGGAGGTGGGTTTAGAGAAAATAATAAAAATAAACATTACCGAGATGCAATGTTTGGGTGGTATAGATTTGATTCTCGATTTGCTATGCCAGTTTATTTGGATGGGGATAATATAGAAAGATATAACGTGTTTCACGTTTCTTTAATTGTTAGACATTCGGAAGATGACAAGATGTATCTATACGATATTATAGATATAAAAAAAGAAACAGGTAACCCGCTTGAGCCATAAGACTGTACACGACACAAAACCCGTTTCTTTTAACTGTAATGATAGGGCAAATGCTAAAAAAAGTCAAGTCCTTTGGAAAAGAAAGAAAAAGGCTTGGATGTATATAGACAATGGAAGCAGGTAGTATGAAAAAGATTTATAAATGATACTTGAAATGAAAGGTCTCAATGAGGCCTTTTTATTTGCGAAATACTGTATTTTTGTCGAATTAGTGATATAATTATACAGATAGTTAGTAGGTCTTGTTTTTTAGAGGAGTTGTCCATGCTTTTACCGCAATCAGAAGAATTAGAAGTCCAATACTTGAGCCGATTGTTTGACAATACAAGCGAATGTTATAAGTTCTTTTGGTTTCAGGCAATTGTTACCAAGGTATTGGAGGGGAAGAATACAATTACATACGAAGAATTGATTGACGAAATGATTGCGGATGCGTGGTATATGGTGACAGAGTATCATCTTAATCTTGGACCAAAGGATACACTGGAATGTTTGGTGCATTATATCAGCAGTATTAGCAATATGAAGCCGTCCGAGAAAAAGGAAGTTGTCATCGATTATCTCAAGAATTGCACAGACAAAGAAGTTAAGAATCAAAAAAGAACCTTGACCAAGAATGTTCCGTATCGTTTGCAGGCGCCATTTATGGCGGATATGCGAGGTGATGAGTGGAATGTCTCTGAAAGCAAGCTGATAGAGAAGATAAATGAGCAATACAGTCAGTACAGAATGTTGTATTATTTTTCAAATGCTGCCGGAATGAATACTACAATCACTATTCAACCTGAGTGGGAGCATTACATCCACAAGAATCAGGAGATTATCAAGGGCTGGCTTCAATACAACATGATCATGTATTTGCAACGGAGAAATCCAAGTGTGCCGGGTATAGCTGATAAGTTAAAGCCGCCGATTGAACGCAAGCTTGAAAAGGTACAGAAGTATTGGAAATTGCTTATTTCCATAGCACCGATACATGAAATATACAATAATGAAGTCATTACGGTAAATGATATCTCGATTGACCATTTTGTGCCATGGTCTTATGTGGCGCATGATGAGTTCTGGAATCTTCACCCGACGACAAAGAGTATTAATAGCAGTAAGAGTAATAATCTGCCGGATTGGGATGCATATTTTCCGAAGCTGTGTGGGCTGGAATATCTGTCATATCAAATGATGAATAAGTATGACAAGGTGCATGATGCATTTGAGAAGTGTGCGAAGGAGCATCTTAACAGTATGGAGATAAAGGGTAGAGTCTACAGACCGAATCTGTCGCATGAGGAGTTTGCAAATGTGCTCGAAGAGGTAGTTCGACCTGTATATTTGTCTGCCAAGAATTGCGGATTTCGGAATTGGGTGTATGAGGGAGATAACAGATCGGCCTCATAGACTATTGTAATTATGATAAATGGTGACAAGGTATGAATAATAAGACATTGGATTACTACAATCAAAATGTTGAGGATTTTATCAACAGGACAGTAGATGCGGACATGCATTATTGTCAGGATATATTTATTGAATTATTGGAGCCTAATGCATACATTCTTGATGCCGGCTGTGGCAGCGGGAGAGACAGTTTGTATTTCTTGGAACAAGGTTTTAAGGTGTGTGCAATTGACGGTTCTGAAGAAATGTGTAAGGCTGCTTCAGATTATATAGGAAAACCTGTGGAGTGTCTTAAGTTTCAAGATATATCTTATGAGGAAACGTTTGATGGAGTGTGGGCGTGTGCTTCTTTACTACATGTACCGAAGCAAGAATTGCCGGATGTATTACGTAAATTCTATAGAGCATTGAAACCGGGCGGAGTGATGTATGCGTCCTTCAAATACGGTTATAAGGAAGAAGAGCGGTTGGGAAGATTCTTCTCTGATTACCATTTGGAGGAGATAGAAAATGTATTTACCAAAAATGCCGGATTTGAATTGGTAGAAGGGTTTGAGACAGAGGATGTCAGACCGGATTATGCAGATAAGCCATGGGTAAATGTGATTGTGAGGAAGAGTGTTGCCAACTGACTAGTGTTGTATATTGAGATGGAGAAAATAGTTATATGACAGAAAGTAAGACATGTATAGATATGGAAAAGACGGGCATGCGATTGAAATTATATGCTGAAGAAAGAGGATATAGTGTAAAGCAAACTCAGAGGTATCTGGATTTGCAAAGCGTATTATTAGTTATAGTTCTAACCTTGCAGCATGATTATTATTATTTAAAAATTAAATGATATATCTGATAAAAGATCTCTTTGGAGGTCTTTTATTTTTTGGACTATCCGTCCAATGACAGATGTTGGTATGTGATTTAATATAGTAAAAAAAGGAGGCGTATTATGGCAAAATATACTAATAAACAAGGTGATGATAGGGAATATGATTTAATTCAATATAAATGGTCAATAATACCGGAGACAGAGTGGGATAATAAATACATATCATATGATGAATGTCTTGATAATAATATGGTTGCTATAAGGCTCGATTCAGAACAATTGGGAGATGTTTTTGAAGATGCTAATCCGACTTATCCGGATGGGGGAGATTTTGTTGAGCTTCATTATATGTATATGACGGATGATATACTATGTTTTAATCCAATTGCTGTATCAATAACATATCCATTGAATGATGAATACGATTATGGTTATAGGAATTTGCAACTAGATATTTCTGAAAAGGAATATTTTTCTAAATTATTGTACGATACAATTGGGGATAAGCATTCCTCTGAAATGCAAAAAGTAATGGTAAGTTATTACAAGGCTGTGGATGTCGAAATATATAATTTTGTAAATGATGTTTTGAACGGTAGAGAGGTACTGCCTATAACAGTAGGGTATTTGTCAGAAAGTCAGCGAGAAACTATCATTAAATGTATTGGCAATAAGATTGACTTTGCAGCACGGTGTATATTAGATGCAGATGCTATTAGACACATACTTAAGCGACACGGAGCTAATGGCTTGGCTGATTGTAGTATGAAAGATATTTCTGATATTGCAAGAATGGCATATATTATTGCCAATTTTGATGAAGCTAGTTTTGATGGAACTCATTCAAAAAGATATCATTGTTCAGATGGTTCACCGGCTCCTCATATTGTTCTTAAAAAACGAATTGATGGGGTGTATTATGTAGTTAATGTTGTTACAGATGCAAAAGCGAAAAAAAGTCATATTATTTCAGCTTTTATTGGTTAATAATTATTGCAATTTACTATAAAAATGGTATAATTAGAATGTAAGGTAAGGACGTTTAGGACGTTTGCTGGGGGCTTTATAGCATCTGTCAGCCCTTACTCTAAAAACTCCCGATTTAATTGGGAGTTTTTTTATATCAAGGTCTCTTCGGAGGCCTTTTTTGATGTCATTAATTTGATTTGCTGAGTTCTTTGATGAGCCTGGTGCGTGGATAATCTAAGGGACAGGTGTTGTGTTATGGTTAGAGTAGAAAAAAATAAAAAATGATTGGAGGGCTTCTGAATGAGAACATTTTCAATTGATAGGTTGCAAAAGTGATTTCTAGTTGACTAGATGAACATTTTCGACGAGTTATCTGAAAATTTGATGCTGTCCCTTTATTATAACTTACGTTTGTGGTAAAATATAAATATTAGTATTTTATATGATTAAGAGCGGATTTTTGAGAAGATTTTTAGATTGAGAAGGATTAAATGTTGAGTTACATTTTATCACAATGGGAGTTGGGTAAATGAGAATTATTATCTTGTCGGCTTTGATAGCACAGTAGATGATTTCCGTCATTACAGAGTTGATAAAATGATCCATACGGAAGAGATAAAAGATAAACGACAGGGATCAACAAGGCATAAGACGAAAGATAAAGATATCTACAGCCGAATGCGATTTCGGATGTTCGATTGGGAAGAGATAAAGGTTACACTTCGCTGCAAAAATGAAATGGCGAATGTGATCATAGATCAATTTGGCAGAGATATTCAGATTCAGAAATTGAAGAATGGTGAGTTCAAAGCCAGAGTTGAAGTGGCAGTCAGCGATCAGTTCCTTGGATGGATCTTAGCACTTGGAGGCAAAGTAGTAATCGAAAGTCCTAAGAGTGTGAAGGATAGGTTTGTGGAATTGATGCATGAAAATATGGGGAAGTATGAATGATAAGACATTGAATTACTACAATCAAAATGCTGAGGAAGATTCTTTTCTGATTACCATTTGGAGGAGATAGAAAATGTATTTACCAACGATAAGTTTATATTGAAAATGTGGGGTGAGAAATTTAATAATAATCAGTATTAATAATTAAAGCTAATTTAACTGTAATAGGACGAAAAAATATAGGCGAATGTGTTGGAGCAGAAATAGTTTAG
>CAMHMG010000213.1 GCA_946186175.1 uncultured Clostridia bacterium
ATACAGATAATATAATCTTCAATATTGATAAAGAAAATTCTTCAACGAAAAATAATGATTCGAAACTAATAAATGAAGAAGCCAAAAAAATAATATTTAAAAGAAAATGTTGCTCAACATCTCATTCTACTTCAAATAAAGAGAAAAATTTGGAAGAGAAATTATCAAATAAGGAATCAAAAAATAATAAAAGGAAAAACTATTCAAAAGCTGCTTTCTTATACTCTTACCAAACCCAACTTTAAACATCACGAAACACCTCCTTCACAGTTTTCTTTCTTTGAAGGTTTGTACTTTTCCTTTAAGAATCCATCTTCAAGACATAGCATAAATTTATCTTTTGGAACAGGTCTTGAAAAATGATACCCCTGCAAATAATCCGCACCCATATCCGTTATTATCTGTACCATTTCCAAATCCTCAATTCCTTCAGCAACTACCTTAAGATGTATAGCCTTTAACATTGAAATGGTATGCTCAAGTATTCTTCTTGATGTAACATTTTTCATTGCAGCCCATACGATATATTTGTCAATTTTTACGATTGAAAACGGGAGATCTACAATATAATTTATGTTAGAAAAACCCGAACCGTAATCATCAAGAGAAAATGTAATATCTGAAAGTGCAAGCCTTGCCATATTGCGCTTTAACTTCTCCTCTGAATCAGCTGCGGCACTCTCTGTTATTTCAAGATTGATCATCTTAGGCGGAACATTATATTTCTTAAGGATATTAAAAATATCCTGACTTATTGTATCCTGCATACACTGCACAATAGAAAGATTAACTTCAACAAACTCAATTCCCTTTTCACTAAGATTATTGCGTGATATAAATCTGCAGACCTCCTTTAATACGATAAGACCAATCTGCAGTATTGTACCATTCTTCTCTGCTATCAATATAAATTCTTCCGGTGATATATATCCATATCCTGCCACATTAAGTCTGGCTAATGCCTCCATGGAATGAATCTTTTTCGTGTGGGTATCAACAATAGGCTGATAATGAACTTCCATCTTTTCCGATTCAACAACAGATACAAGTGCCTGCTCAATTGCAAGAGTTCTTTGAAAACCACCGGTAACATTCTCATCTACTTCCAAAAACTTTCCTCTACCCATGTTTTTCACTTTGGATATAGCCTGTTCAATTGTCTGAACCAACATATATTCCGGGATATGCATCGTGTGAAGCAGACAAATACATGCCGTAAGTTCGATAGTATATCCTTCTTTTAAGTGCATCCTTCTTTGTACAATTCTTCTTATACGTTCATGTTCTTTCGTTCCTTCATTATTCTCTTCCAAAACAATAGCAAATATATCTCCACCAAATCTGAATACATGATTGGTACCATATTCTTCAATAAGACCGTCAACCATCACCTGCAAAATCTCATTACCGCCATCAACACCATACATTTCATTGATCAATTTGAAATTATCGAGATCCACAACAAAAATCTGTTCATACACTTTCTTCTGCATACTGATATTAATATGCTGAAGTAATGCTTCCCTGTTAAGTGCAGTTGTAATGGTATCTTCGTATATTTTATGATTCTCATCGGTGAAATACATAATAAATATAGCTAATGCCGTACCTACACCGGCTAACATATACTTAGGGATAAAAAACTGGATGATCGTAGGTAACACGGCACATAATAAAATAAGCAATATCAGTAGACATTGTCTACGTTTCAAGATAGTCCTGTTATGTATCATATAGATAAAAGAAACTATCATATAAAATGTTACATTGATATATAGATAAGTATGGTACTTACCATGATGATAACCGGAATTATCGAAGTAAAAAATGAATTGTGTCCAATATGTTGTCACAACTAACAACACACCTACAATTACGGGAATATATGTTGTACGATCAATATGCGCTAGTTTCTCATCTATTCGTTGTACCTTGTATGATAGATATATCATAAAAAGAACCGGAATAATACACTGCAGAGATAAAAACAGAATATTGAGTATATAATTAAGCCATAGAGGAACATATTGATAATTAGAAATAGTAATACTTGCAATAATATCAAGAGATGTATTCAAAAAACAGACAACATAAATAATCCTGAATAATCTGTTCTGAAGTTCAGGTATACCTTTTCTATTAAAGACAATAACCATGAAAAAGATCATGAATATGATCGTACATATCTCAAAATCTACATTATATATCATAAAAAATCCGCCCCAAACAATGATAAAAATATCATAAATTAACTCTAATAATTTTATCATAATTCAGACGGATTTACTATAAAAAAATGTTTCAATTATCAAATTCAATCATTTTATCAAGAATTTCTTTCGCAACCTCATCCTTACTCATTATAGGCATTTCTTCAACGCCCTCTTTAGTAATAAAGGTTACAACATTAGTATCAGTTCCAAAACCAGCACCGTTAACCTTTAAGTTATTAGCCACGATTATATCTGCATTCTTGGTTTCCAGTTTCTTTTTCGCATTTTCAAGAAGATCCTGTGTTTCCATAGCAAAGCCGCATATAATCTGGCCATCCTTCTTATGCTCTCCTAGATATTTCAGTATATCCGTAGTACGTTTGAGAGGTATCGACATATCATAATCGCTTTTCTTCATCTTCTCTACAGCTACATTAACCGGTGTATAATCCGCAACTGCTGCAGCTTTGATAATAAAATCTGCATCATCAGCCTCAGACTTTACTGCCTCAAACATATTAGCAGCGCTGATAACAGGAACTATTTCGACAAACGGCGGCTTAGCAATCGCTGTCTCTCCTGTAACAAGCACTACATCAGCTCCTCTTTCCATTGCGCAGCGAGCTATGGCATATCCCATCTTACCTGTTGAATGATTGGAAATGAAACGTACCGGATCAATAGCTTCTCTTGTAGGTCCCGCTGTAACAACAACCTTCTTTCCAACCATGTCTTTTTCATAGTGAAGCTCTCTCATAATGTAGTTAAACAGTTCTTCTTCTGACGGAAGCTTGCCAGCTCCTGTATCTCCACAAGCAAGATATCCGGTGGCAGGTTTGATAATATTATAACCATATGACTCTAATTTCTTAATATTATCCTGCAATATAGGATTTTCAAACATGTTTGTATTCATTGCAAGTGCAATGTATTTCGGCGCCTTGCATGCCATGATCGTAGTTGTCAGCATATCATCAGCTATTCCTCCTGCGATCTTACCTATCACATTAGCCGAAGCCGGAGCAACCATGAAAATATCAGCACGTTTTGCAAGTGCCACATGTTCTACATTAAACTGAAAGTCACGATCAAATGTATCGACAAGACATTTGTTGGATGTAAGCGTCTCGAAAGTAATAGGATTAATGAAATTGGTTGCGTTCTTTGTCATTATAACATTGACATCCGCATGCTGTTTGACAAGCATACTGACAAGGTTAGCTATCTTATATGCTGCTATAGATCCTGTTACTCCAAGAACGATGGTTTTGCCTTTTAACATATATATTTTCCTCTCAATTATCCAGATGTATGATATTATATAGTTTCTTCACAGACACGCTTTTGCTCTGTCTCCGTCGTAGTGGTACTAAACTCACACTTGGTGTTCGCTACCAAGTAGGTGCATGACACTAAAACTCACTGTGTTCGTTAAGTGTCATTGGAAGTACCAACGACTGCGCCAAGATCTGTTGCAAAATCTATATAATATCATACGTCATATACATTATTAATACATTATAAAATAGGGCTGAGTTCACCATGTTTCTCGTAACGAGAAAGTTTTGCGATATGGTTATCACCGTCAACAAATACCACATGTGGTTTATGCTCACGAGCTTCTTCAGGTGTCATCTGTGCATAGCACATGATTATTACATGGTCACCAACTGAAACCTGACGTGCTGCAGCACCATTTAAGCATATCATACCACTGTTCTCTTCTCCGGCAATAACATAGGTTTCGAAACGGTTTCCGTTCTCAACGTCAGCAATCTGAACATATTCATACTCAAGTATTCCGGCCGCCTCCATAAGAACAGGATCGATCGTTATACTTCCGACATAATTAAGCTCTGCCTGTACTACAACTGCACGATGAATTTTTCCTTTTAACATATTAACCAACATGTGTTTTTCCTCCGATAATTAATTCTAATAACATTTAATTAAATCTACACAGTCTTTAATTTATCAAATCCCTATTAATACATTAACTAAAACGATATCAAATATAATAACTACATAATTATACGATTGTCAATAAGTCTTGTAGTTCCGATATATATTGCAATCGCAATAAGAACAGAACCTTCGATCTTCTCGATCGGTTGAATTGTATCAAAACTTACTACCTCAACATAGTCAATCTTAGCAAGAGGACACGTATTTAACTTGTCAGTAATTATCTTCTTAACTTTTGCAGCGTCTTTTTCTCCTGAGTTAATTGCTTTCATCGCATCCTCTAAAGACTGATTAAGAATTACAGCCTGTGCACGTTCTTCTTCAGAAAGATAAGTATTTCTTGAACTCTTAGCCAGCCCATCCTCCTCACGGATTATAGGGCAACCGATAATCTCAATATCAAAGTCTAAGTCAATAACCATACGTCTGATGATTGCAAGCTGTTGTGCATCCTTCTGTCCAAAATATGCTCTATCAGCTGGCATGATGTGGAAAAGCTTAGAAACAACTGTCTGTACTCCTCTAAAATGCACCGGACGGCTTGCTCCACAAAGCTTCTCGGGCAATGTATGCATGTCTACGAAGCCGCAGAAATTAGGTCCATACATCTCTTCTACTTCCGGATGGAATATAAGATCAACACCTGCTTCTTCACAGATCTTAGAATCTCTCTCAAGATCTCTCGGATAACTGTCAAGATCCTCATTAGGACCGAATTGCATAGGATTAACAAATATACTCACGCATACCTTGTCATTTTCCTTTCTTGCTCTCTCTATGAGACTCTTATGACCCTCGTGAAGATAACCCATTGTTGGAACCAATCCTACTGAAAGTCCCTGTTTCTTCCATTCTTTAACCTGTGCTCTTGTCTCTTTGATACTTCCAGAAATTATCATAATTATATTCTTCCTTTCTTTTCCTTCCTCAAATTCGGGTTTGTCGAGCTGTTTGTATGACGGACGCACAGTTATGCTTGAATAT
>CAMHMG010000214.1 GCA_946186175.1 uncultured Clostridia bacterium
GCTTTTAAAAGGAATCTATTAAGTTTTATCTTACGGATTATGAAACAGCCCTATCCACTTTTTGCCACTTTTTATTCAATCTTGTTTTATTCCATCAAGCCATCCCTTAATTTTGTTATATACATATGATTCACACTTAATTTCTGTTTCCGGATCGTTTAACAGTGCGCTGTATTCTTCAGGCGTCAGGTTCTCCTTAAGCATTTTCTTTCCCTCATCAGAGACCACAACTGTTGCATTATCGATAAAGCAAAGCGGTGGATACATCACACACCACCAGTTCTGTCCATTTGCTTCTCCGATATCGATTCTTAATGCCTGATATTTTCCTTCAGGAAAAGTCAGATCACCATAGGTTCTTTCCGGGAAATCCTCCACTGTCATATATACTTTAACAGGATAATCATATCCCTGTTCTGTGATCGTGTTTACTGCAGTGGTATAAATATTCTGCAGATTTGCAAGTATAACCTGCTTACTCTCAGATGTGCTTTTGCACTCTTTAAGCAGGGGATGTAACATAGTCACAACATCATCTCTGACTGCAAGCTTTAATTCCTGATCCTCCTTTGAGTCACTATTAGCTCTTACATGAAAACGAATAATGTCCGGATACGGATAATCTTCATCCGTATCTCCTTTCCATGCCGCCATTACCGCATCAGATGAAGCCGGGACACTCTCCTCAATATACTCACCTGTATCTGAAGATACCCTTCCACCCGCAAGCATGTCTGTGTTGATGTTCCATTTATATCCTTTTTCATTCGAATCCGAATAGGCATCACTTATCGTCTTTGCACTCTCCGCTACTGCCATAAGTGTATTCTTAATACCGCCTTCTCTGTGATCATTATAGTATGACAACATAGCAACAGCCAGTCCGCCAATAATTCCAAGCGTTATCGCTAATGTAATGTCTCTTACAATTTTCATATCCCTCTGTCCTTTCATAAAATACTGTTTCTAGGCAATTGCGAAACTCATTGAATAGTATATATGAGTTGTGCATATTACATATAGCATCCATTATCAGACCTTGTCGCAGTCGTTGGTACTTACATAAGCACGTAGTGCGAATTTAGTACCACTACGACGGAGACAGAGCGAAAGCGTGTCTGTAATGGAGCTATATAATATGCACAACTCTAAGAAGAACATATAGAGTTTCGCAATTTCTTAAATACTGTTTTCAGTGTCTTTACAACACCTGTTTTATGAAAGTATTGACATATTCACGGAATTTATTCATTTACTGCATTGTTATATTACAACCTTTGATCTATTCAGCTATGCTTCATAGATACATTGCTCTTAGGTAAATGCACAACTCAGAAAAATATGGGTTCGCAATTACCTATTATCTTAATTGCTCTATAAATATATCATCATCATTGACATTTAACAACAGCATATCCACCTTCATATCATCACGCATACTTCTAAGATAATCCATAAGTTTTGCAACCTTCTTTCCATTACGTTTTCTGACATTTATCAGGTCACTTATATATGTTCCTACAGGACTCTTTGTTCTGCTGATGTATTCTATGATTTCATCCTTATCTTTTACAAAGAGAAGGGGACAGGTCTTTGCCACCTCGTCATTGTTACCCAGATCATTTACTACTTCACATATATATTCGCTGCCCGGTATTTTCACGTGCACACTATATGGAGCAACCAGAATGACCTTAAGATGTGAAAGCGACAATTCCTTGCCCTTCCTGTCACCATATATTTTTGACAACTCATCAAGATTTTCCGCAGAAAATGAAGATAGATTCTCTGCTTCGTATTCCTCGCCTCTCCTGTGTTCTTTTGCAGTGCCAACCGTATAAAGACATTCTCCGTTTTCTGAAGGCGCTATCATCAAAAGTGTTGCATAATCCCTCTGCTCAATGTTCTCAATATCTGGAGAACAACCTGTTATTGAAACAACAAAAACAATAAGAACTACAGACAATATCTTCTTAAGCTTTTTTCTGTGTCTTTCTATAAGGAGTGTAATAAATGATAACGGCAATTCAGCAACCGCACCATAGATGATGAATATTTTAACAGCCTCTTCATATCGCGGACACACAAGTGCAAGCATAAATGCTGCCAAAAGGACTACAGTCATGGCTATCGTCTGATGTTCTTCTGAAAGAATAGGTGAAAGATTCTGTCTTATAAAAAACATTGTGTTGCTTAGAAGAATAAAACAACCCGTCATATAAAACCACACCATCAAAACATCAAATCTTCTTAGAACTCCAAGCGGAAGTTCAATATAACGCATGATAGATATCGATGCCATCGCATCACCCGCCATACCGTTGACGCCATATATCAGTGCCATCAGCACAGATATTATGCATGCCAGTAATATGAATGCCATCACCGAAAGATATGATGACAAAACCGTCTTTTTCTTATTTATGCACCTTAATTTCAACCACGGATAAATTTCTATCGGCACAACAAGTGAAAGAAGTGCATAACAAGGCAATATTATCTTATATACTGACATATCTGTCGGCAACAATTCTATATTACCCTTGAAACTGCATTCTTTTACCCCCAGCAGTATCATAAGGGCATATGGAAGAATTGCCGCCGGCATTAACATTTCACTGATCCTTCCCTGTTTCTCAACGTCCTTACCCGCACCATATAATGCCACAATCAATAGAGGCAGTAATATAAGAAGATTAATAAATGAATTGCCTCCATTCTCCTTCATATAAGGTACCTGTCCTTCCGACAGCACAGATACTGATAACAATATATAAAAAACAAGTCTTATGACATATCTTATTATTCTAATTACGATCTTAATATCACCTATTCTGCCATTATCATGTATGAATTTAGCTGTCTTTTCATCATCATCTGTTTTCCCGCCATCTCTTGTCCTCCCACCATTATCTGTGTTCCCACTTACATCTTTATCTCTGTTGTCACTTGCATTTTTACCTTCATCTATATTATTTTCGTCAGTTTTATTTCCGCTTTCATCTACCACCACACCACCATCTATATCACGAAGAATATATACGACAGCTCCTATATACAATGCACTCATCACAAAGAATAACATTGCTCCAACAATAATATCTTTACCAAAGAAATGTGCAAGAAGATACGGGAGAACAAAAATGACACCCATAAAAACATAGAGGTCAAGCATACATCTCATCTGTTTTTCCGAAATCCTGCCATTATGACTAAACATGCCTGTCCTCCATCATAAGTATACGATACCAAAATCTCATCTTAAGCTGCAGATAATATAAGCTCCATTCTTTACGGGTCACTTCATCGCCTCCCACTTCTGTATTATGATAGTCAATTATGATACTCTGTTTTATCTTTTCTTCCTTGAGCGTATTCAATAGAGTTTCACAACTGCCTGCTATATATCTATGTCTTTAGTGTTTTACAAATCGTCTGCGCTTACCCACCCTTGTGTATATAGGGCGTTTTATCATCGTAAATATCGGTTTTCTAAGAACAAAATCCTGATATTCTATATCGTTATCCACAGAACCCGCAACCATTGGCATCATGTATGGAATACCGAAGCTCTCAAGGGAAGCAAGATGTATCTGTATTATTAGTATTGCCAGCAATATTCCATATAGACCAAAAACAGCAGCAAGTACTATCATCACAAACTTAAGCAGTCTGAAGGTTGATGCAAATTCCTCATTGGGAATGGCAAATGAGCATATCGCCGTAAGCGCCACAACAATAACAACAATAGTGCTTACCAATGAAGCTTCTACTGCCGCCTGACCGACAATCAGACCGCCAACGACACCTATTGTATTTCCCATCTGTCCGGGAAGTCTGATTCCAGCCTCTCTTAATAGCTCGAACAGAAATTCCATAAGCAGTACTTCCACGACCACAGGAAAAGTTATATCATTTCTCGCCCCAATGATTGCAAGCATGAATTCAGTCGGAAGAACCTGCGGGCAGAAACAGGTGATTGCAACATATAATCCCGGAAGAAGAACTGCTATATATGCAGCAATATATCGAATTATCCTGGCAAACGTCCCCACCGCAAACCTGTTGTAATAATCATCTGATGCCTGAAAGAAAGAATTAAATGTTGCAGGAAGTATTATCACCTCAGGTGAATTATCTACAAGTAAAACAACCCGTCCCTCAAGAAGTGCAGATGCCGCTTTATCCGGACGTTCGGTCATCTGTATCTGTGGAAACGGAGAGTACCATTTATCCTCGAGGAGATGTACCAGCATTCCGCTGTCAAAGATTCCATCTATCTTAAAATCATTAAGTTTATCTTTGATCCTTTCAAGCAATCCAGGCTCAACAAGATCCTCCATATACATAAGCCCATACACTGTACGACTTCTTACTCCAATATTACCCTGCTCTAACTTAAGCTTAGGATCCTTGATCCTACGTCTGATAAGCGCTGTACCTGCTCTGAAGTTTTCATTAAATGAATCACGTGGGCCCTTAAGTCCGGGTTCTTTTTGGGGACTTTCAATCGATCTTGTCGGATAATTTTTGGTGGAGAGCATCATTGCCCTATCTTCTCCGTCAAGGAATATTGCCGTATCTCCCGAAAGAACCCCGTCAATCACCTCCTGCATAGTTGATACACTCCTCATATCAACAGCTTCGGTTTCTCTGTAGAATAAGAGGTCGAATCCCCAACCTAAGCTTTCTTCATTTTTTAATTCATTCTCATTTCTTGAACAGAGATTATTCTTTTTAATATGTCCATATTCTAGGTCATTTTTTTCGTACTCTTTAAATTCATCTTTCCACTCATAGAGAATTGGACGGGTTATGGTTCTCTCGACCATCTCATTATCCGTGAGGCCATCAACATACATAATGTACATTGAGTGGGTTTCCCCACACCTTGAAAGGTCAAATCTTTTTTTTACAATATCTCCAAAATTTGAGAAGATCTTCTCAAGTATTGCTATCGTCCCATCCAGCTCAGGACAGATTGGAATATCTATTTCATTGTTGTCATTGTATTCTATAGCCATAATCCTTACCTTTATATAGCAGCCACTATTAAGTTACCCAATCTGCGCTCTGCGAGCTTGATTCCTTAACTTTCATAGTAAACAGAACAGCAC
>CAMHMG010000215.1 GCA_946186175.1 uncultured Clostridia bacterium
AAAGAATTTCGGGATCATTTATTACTCCTCTTACTACCGCAACTCTCTGCTGCTGTCCTCCGGATAACTGTGTTGGAAACTTACGGCTATCCATATCGCTGATCTCCACCCTTGAAAGAAGCTCCTTAGCCTTGACTGCAAGAGCCTTTCTGTCTTTTGTTCTAAGCAGTCCGCTAACCATCACATTGTCAAGTGCGCTCATGGTATCATTTAAGTAATTCTGCTGGAAGACAAAACCGCAATGATTCTTTCTAAACTTTGCAAGCTTATCATTAGAATATCCTGAGATATCTTCATCTCCGTAAACAACCTTTCCAAGTGTCGGTCGGTCAATTCCCGAAAGTGCATATAGAAGTGTACTCTTACCCGATCCCGAGTTACCCATGATCACGGTGAAATCCCCTTTGTAAATTTCAAGATTAAGGTTTCTAAGTACATGCTGCTGTACTGATTCATTAGAAAAAGTTTTTGATAAATCTGTTACTTTTAATATTGTTTCTGACATATTTGTCACCCTTCCTTTAATTACATTAATTGTTTAACTTATCTCTGGTTATTACAACTTCGTATACACGTCATGTGCTTACGCATAAGCTACAGAGTTATTCACATCTTATAACAAAAAAATAGAGAAGTCTTAATCTGATTCTTCTCCATTCCTTAAATGATTCTTAATTATAAATAATGGTTTTAGATATCTTATGTTTTTCAAATTGACATTTATACACTATTTGATATAATATACTTAATCAAGCAGCCGGAAGGTGAGGTTGCTCACCTGATCTGGCAAAATGTTTTATGTATTATGAAATAGCCGTCCATTACTTTGTCAGGTGCAGGATGGCTATTTCTTATGTCTGGAGTCTATGTAGGTTATTACTGCTACCAACATGATAACAAATGTAAGTAAGTCATTCCATGAAACCATAATAATCACCCTTTCTGTCAAGCTCAGAACAGGCAAGAACCATCCCCCGGCTACCCGGTTAAATATACTATAAGAAGTATTACGTGTAATTCAATTATGCTTTTCAAATGTTCACAATTATAATATAATGATATGGGTGTCAAGAGTACCTTTTGCCACCCTGTGATATACGAGTTGCTATTGACATATATAATATATTATCAAATCAGCATTGTCAATTATTTATATGTCGCAAAAGGAGTGATTTTTAATTGAACAAGATATCCATTCAAAGTAATATAATTATGATTGCTGCTAAGAACGGCGATTACCGAATACCTGTCCGTGATGTCATCTACATCGAAAGTGAACTTCGCACAATCAACATTTATACAGCAGATGACACCTATCATTGCTATGAGCGTCTTGATCTGATTGAAAAACAATTAGTTCGCTTTGGTTTCATTCGCTGTCACCAGAATTATCTCGTGCAGGCAGACTATATCATATGCTTTGATAATCACACTTTGCAACTTAGAGGCACCGACTTCGCTGTTCCTGTAAGTCGCAGATGTCATAAAGAAATCCGTGAGCATATGCTTGATGATAACTATAACGGAATACTGACATGCATAGAAGGTTTTTATGCAGGCTATATTGTCAAACTTGAACCTAATCAGCCATTTATGATCGGTCGTGATGGTAATGTCGCAGATATAATCATTCAGCTTCCTATGGTAGACAGACTGCACTGCAGGCTCATTTATCATGACTACAACGGCGAATATGAAATCACAGATTATTCGTCTAACGGAACATTCATTCATGATGATATCCGTCTGATACCGAAACAGAGTTATACACTCGAACCCGACAGTACAATTTGTTTCGGTGACAGAACCAATATCTTCAAGGTCTTATAATAGTTATAATAAATACAAGAAAAACTCTTGTCCATATTGATATGTATCCGGAATCCTAAACACGTATCAATTAAGACAAGAGTTTTTTATTTAAACCTTTACTGTTATCTTTATAACCCAAAGCTGAATATAGCAGCTACATAAAAAGCGATAACCAGAACAGGAGTCAGACAATCCAATATACCCAATACTTTGACAGCTTTGTCTTCCTTGTCAAGCTTACGACCTGCAAAGAAAAATGTAAAGCCTAGAAACGCTAACAACATTGTCACTGCAATAACTTTCCTGATCATCTGTGAATCATGACCTGATACGATCAGACCATAGGATACACCTGCTGAAATTAATGGAATTAACTCTGTTATAATAGCAATTTTCTTCTTATTCATAATTATATTCTCCTTTTCTTTAAAAGTCGTGTGCTGTATTTCATTTGTTATCTTATGTGCTTATTATATTGCTTGAATTATAATATTGAAAGTGTCATATGTCATTAAATGAAAATGCGGGAAAGTGACAAATGTCACTCTCCCGCATTTTCCCATTGTTTATATATCACTCCTGATTCAACGCAACGAACCCATACTGCTCTAATATCCGCATATATTCTGACAGACGCTCATATAAAGGTTCAGCTTTCTCACCATAGTGCTCAGAAACCTTGATTCCAAGCTCATATATACTCGTCTTACCGTCAATAAGGAGCCAGATTTTATTGCCGATTCCCTGAAGGTGTATCTGCGACACCTTAGGCTTTTTAAAGAACTTTTGGGCAATCCTGTTGAATGCACCCTTATTCTCTACAAATATTGTAACATTACCGTTTTTATCCTGCTCCCACTTATAAGTTTCCACTCTCTTAGGAATATAATCAAGATAATTCTTTGACTGAGCATTTTTCTTATTTGGTTTCATCACATATTCTCCAATTCAATCTTAACATATCAAACTTTAAGCAACAATGAGCATTATTTTTTCGCTGCTTTTTTATCATCTGCTTTAACATATTTAACCACGGCTAAAATCATAAGTACCATCAAAATGATTCCGCCAATAGTTCCGGTATTAACCGAACCTGAAAGATCCATCTTATCAGCAACCTTAGCTACTGCAAGGATTGCAAGAAGAATTCCGACAAGACCTTCACCTGCAATCATTCCCGAGCAGAATAATACTCCAGCGCCTGCTTCTGATTCTTTGTTCTTCTTATCAGCAAAATGTCTGATTATACCACCTATCATAATTGTTGAACTAAGCTCTAATGGGAGATATAAACCGATTGCAACAGGAAGAACCGGAATTCCTAGTATCTCTACAACAACTGCAGCAAAGATTCCAATGAATACAAGTGCCCATGGAAGATTGCCATCCATAACACCCTCTACTATCATTTTCATAAGTGTTGCCTGTGGAGCTGCAAGGTCCTTAGTTCCAAATCCCCAAGCAGAATCAAGAAGAATCAGAACTCCACCGATTGTAAATGCTGATATAACCGCACCGATAAGCTCACCAATCTGCTGCTTCTTAGGTGTTGCACCAAGAATATAACCGGTCTTAAGATCCTGTGAAGTATCACCTGCCATTGCAGCAACGATACAGATAATAGATCCTATAGAGATAGCACCCACCATACCGTGTGCTCCAACATCTCCTGTAGCTTTTAAACATAGAGTTGAGAACAAAAGTGTTGCTATAGCCATACCTGATACAGGATTGTTACTGCTTCCTACAAGTCCAACCATTCTTGATGAAACTGCACCAAAGAAGAAACCGAATAATACTATAAGAATTGCACCAATGAATGATACAGGAATCTGCGGAAGTAACCAGATAAGAACTGCAAGTACTGCAACGCCACCAACTACGAAACGCATATCAAGATCCTGCTCTGTTCTCTTAGTTCCGTTACCATTTCCACCCCTCATGCCTTTAACTGCATCAACAAATGTTGTTACAATAAGCGGCATTGATTTAATAAGACTTATAATACCACCGGCTGCAACCATACCTGCACCGATGTATCTTATGTAACTGCTCCAGATTGCCGCTGCGCCATCTGCCGCATACATATTGGCAATTGTATCGGAGCCAGGATATAATACAGTATCTCCACCGAAAGTTACAATAGCAGGAATAAGTACAAACCAACCAAGTATACCACCTGCAAACATATATGAAGAAATCTTGGCTCCACAGATGTAACCAACACCGATAAGTGCAGGATATACTTCTGCAGAAAGCTCAGTTTTTAACGATTTAATAGGTGCTGTTATAACACCAGGTACAACTTTAAGTCCGTCAACAACGAACTTGAAAAGAGCTGCAAGTCCCATTCCGACAAATACAGTCTTAGCACTTGCACCGCCTTCTTCTCCCGCAAGAAGAACCTCGGCACACGCTGTTCCTTCAGGATATGGAAGGATTCCATGTTCTTTAACTATCAATGCATTACGAAGCGGAACCATGAATAATACTCCCAAAAGTCCTCCGCATAATGCTATAAGTGAAATAGTTACTAAGCTTGGAGTGTCTGTCACACCCTCTTTTGCCCATAAAAAAAGACATGGCATAGTAAATATAGCTCCTGCTGCAAGGGACTCACCTGCAGAACCAACAGTCTGTACTATATTACTCTCAAGCACTGAATCCTTGCGCATAATAACTCTGATAACACCCATAGATATAACTGCCGCAGGAATAGATGCTGAAACTGTCATACCTACTCTAAGTCCTAGATAAGCATTAGCAGCACCGAATATAATAGCAAGCAAAATACCCATGATTATAGAGGTTGCTGTAAATTCCGGTGTAATCTTTTCTGCCGGAATATACGGTTTAAATGTTTCTTGTGTTTGTTTTTCGTTCATTTCTTCCTCCTTTAAACACATAATGTTCAATATTATACTCTTTCTCTTATGATAATACAAGGGTTTTTGTTAATTTTGTAGTAAAACTTTACTTATTTCACTTGTATTTTTTATTTATTATTACGAAATATTTTACTAAAATCAACATCATTACATCATCTTATATAAACCACCAATTTCTGTTTGAGCTCTTCAAGCTTGGTTCGTTATCTTTCATTGTAAAAGACTATGCTAAGCTCCCCTATCGCCTAGAGGCTCTGGTTCGCTAAGCGCCGCTGTATACAGAAAGTTACCCAATCAGTCTTCGCCCTTAAGGGCTTGACTTCTTGGACTTTCAAAGTAATGTCAGACCTTCTTAAGGTATAATTCCGACACAAATCCATCATTCTCTTCATCA
>CAMHMG010000216.1 GCA_946186175.1 uncultured Clostridia bacterium
CCCTGACGCTTAATAACTGTTCCCTCGAAAACCTGAATTCTCTCACGGTTTCCCTCTTTAACCTTAGCAGATACTCTTACTGTATCTCCTACCTTGAACTCTGTGATCTCACTCTTTAACTGAGCTGCTTCAATGTTCTTAATAATATCGTTCATCACGAACCTCCTTAGAATATAAGATGTTCTTACAAGGATTATTCACGCTCATGGCAACTTGCAGAGGACCATCAAAATTAATGCAAATTCATATAATGAAATCGCAACTTAGATAATGTAACATAAAAGAATAGATTTTGCAAGTGTTTTTTAACAATTGCGAATTGTGCTCAACAAATGATCGTACCTTTTGATCCTTTATAGCGCAGCTTTCTTCCTTTTAATCTCTTCTAATGCCTGCTCCTGTTGCTCTATAAGAATCTTAAGTTCTTTCTTTTTCTGCTTAAATGGTACAACATCATTTCTGAAACAATACTCCGCAACCAGCTCGCTTTCCTTTTCGACGAGATACCTTATTACAGGACCTCTGCAATAGCGTTCAATGGCAAACACAGCAGACAAACTTATGATCAGACACACAAGTCCATATAAACTGCCGATAATACCCGGAATAAATCCCTGTATAAATGATGCAACAATAATAGCAATAATAAATATCACTATTCTTTTTTTGACCATAGCAATCTCATCATCAATACTGTTAATATCCTTTTCAACAGCCGTCAATTGAAACTCAAGATCCTTAATAATCCTGATAATATAACTCTGCTCTTTTGAATAATACTCATCAAGCTCTCTAATATCTGTAGTATACTCATCTGTTTTTTTCAGAGATAAACTACTTGTTTTTCCTTCCTCGTTATTGACATCTTCCTGTAGTACACTATGTTTCTTAAGTATTTCTTCCTGTAATTTCTTTTCATCAAGAATTTCCTGCTGCCTTATTTCAAGGTTGTGAATCTTATTATCATACACAAGTATACGCTCTTTAAGTTCATCAACCTTTGCGTCAGTTCTGATCCTGTCATCCTGAAATGTTTTTATGTCAAATTTTTGGGCAAACCGCATTGCCTTATCCGGATTCCTGCTGTAATAGAATCGTATTGTCATCTCTGACTCTTCTTTAATCAATTTAAATAAATACTTTAACGATAAGATAAGGATAAGACCTGTAGCAAGCAGCGCAATGCCTTCCGCACCTCCACTTCCACCACCATCGTGATTCAAAAAAAACTGTATCCAGACTATCAAGCTGAACATCGACAAAACAGAAAGGATCAACAACAACGGAAGATTTGCCATTATTCTCGCCTTAACCATATTCTCCCGTCTTGGAATATATTTCTGATGAAACTCCTCACTAGATAATTGAAGCTCTAACTGCTGTTTCTTACCTTTTAGATCATATATCTGTTCTGCCACCTGAAGCAGTTCTGATTTCGAATAACCATATTCCCCTATTTCCATATGTCACCTATTAACTCCTATCACAGTATTCTAATTACCTATTCGTATCTATTCAGCTATGCTTCATAGATACGCGACAGTTACCCTCTTTGATTTATAGACTCATATTTTTCCCATAGATCAGGACGTCTTTCCTTCGTCCTCTCTATTGACTGTTCAAGTCTCCATTTTTCTATATTCTTGTGATGTCCGGAAAGCAGTACATCAGGCACTTTCTTTTCCATATATTCATAAGGTCTTGTATATTGTGGATACTCAAGTAAATTATCGCTAAATGATTCCGATTCTGAACTTACATCATTACCTAAAACTCCCGGCACAAGTCTGGATATTGCATCGATCATTACCATAGCCGGCAGCTCACCACCTGTCAACACATAATCTCCAATGGAAACATTGTCAGTTACGATCATCTCCAATACTCTCTCATCAATCCCCTCATAATGTCCGCACAAAAATATAAGATCCTCTTCTTTGGCAAGTTCTCTTGCTATATTCTGATTGAATACTTTCCCTTGGGGAGTCATGTATATAACTTTAGTTTTCCTCTTTGTTTGTAGGTTCTCTTCTTGCGAAAGATCGACTTCCCTCTGAACAGCATATTCTCTCTGTTCCTTACCTTCATGCTGTCCCATATCTTCACGTTGCTCCATATCTTCACACTGTCCCATATCTTCACGTTGTTCTATATCAGCTTTATGCCTAAACTTTATAGAGTCAATAACATGTTCATATGCTCTGTATATCGGATCGGGCTGCATAACCATGCCCGCTCCGCCTCCATAGGGATAATCGTCTACATGACCATGTTTTTCTGTTGTAAAATCTCTTATATTAACGGCATCTACCGTAATAACTCCCTTTTCCATTGCCCTTCCGGTAATTGATGTCGATAATCCGTCAACTATCATCTCCGGAAATAACGTTAATATATGAAAATTCATACTAAAAACTCCAATCTGATTTTTAATCGCGATCAAAATTCAATACTAAAAACAACACTTTAAGTCAAACTGTTTTTTGTAAACACAAAGCAGTTACGACTTTTGATACTTATATCATATAATTAATCATCGGAATATTTGAGTAAATGAACCTTCATAATACGCTCATTCATATTCACGTCAAGAATACAATCCTTGATAGCAGGAATAAGAATCTCATCTCCCTGCTTATTCTTTATGACATACACATCATTAGCTCCTGTCTCAATTACATCGGCAAGCTCACCTAAAGGATTCATGTCCTCATCAACCACCTGCATTCCCAGTAGATCAGCCACAAAGAATTCATCCTCGTCTAAAGAAACTGCATGCTCTCTGTCAACTAATATCTTGCACTGTCTGAATTTCTCAACATCATTCATATTATCAAAATCCTCAAACTTAAGGATCACCATATTCTTAAAAAATTTACAACCTTTTGCCTTAACCGGCATCAATTCATTCTTGTATTCAATATAACATTCTTTCAATTTCTTGAATCTGTTATTATCATCTGTTGTAGGAAAAACCTTAACTTCTCCCCTTACACCGTGAGGAGATGTAATTATCCCCACCTGAAACATATCCTCCATATATCTATCCTCTAATCCTTCTATTCTATATGCTCAAACATAATTCTTTTTCTTTTATATCTCACATTGATATTGTATATCAATTCCGATTATCTTCTTTTATCTGCTTCATTGACATTAAATACCTTCCGGTTTTATCTCTTATCTATCCATTGTGGACATTAAAAAGCAATTCTATATTTCTATATTTCATACATTAAAATACAAAAACAGCTCCGAATGATGCTTTTGTTTTTTGATAGGACCCTTTACACAGTATACTTCGAACTAGGTTCGAGTTACTCTCACCAAGTTCTCAGGTATACAACCACCGGTACTTAATGAGCAAATCTATTTGCGAATTTAGTACCGCTGTGCTTGCAACGGAGCGAGAGCGTGTCCTACTCATAAAAACAGAAAGCATCATCCGGAGCGTCCGCTATAAAACATAACTTATCGACATCATTTAATGTCAACTATTACCTTCTTATCACCTTTCGAGGCAGCAGCCTTAACAACTGTACGGATAGACTTAGCAATCCTACCCTGCTTACCGATTACCTTGCCCATATCTTCTTGGGCAACCTTGAGTTCAACATAAACGGTGTCATCTTTCGTAGTCTCGATGACCTCCACAGCCTCAGGATGATCAACTAGGGATTTTGCAATAACTTCAACCAATTCTTTCATCTACGAATTCCTCCCAAGTCTTATTTCTCAATTCCTGCCTGCTTCAAAAGCTTAGCAACAGTCTCTGTAGGCTGTGCTCCGTTAGCAAGCCACTTCTTAGCAGCCTCAGCGTCAATCTTGATTACGCTTGGCTCCTGATTAGGATCATAAGTTCCGATCTCATCGATGAATCTACCATCTCTAGGAGAACGTGCATCTGCGATAACTACTCTATAGAAAGGATGTCTCTTATATCCCATTCTCTTTAATCTCATCTTTACCATTACAATTTCACCTCCTTCATATTCTGCACAAATGTGCTGCTAAATATATGTGTAACACCAAAAGTCTTTTATCTTCATCCTAAGATGATATTCTCAGAATGTTTTTTATAAACGACATGGTTCTTACATCCCGAAAATTCGGATTCGCCGGATTATCAAAAACCAAACGGCATACGGAAACGTCCTTTCCTCTTACCGCCCATCATACCACCCATCTGCTTCATCATCTTACGCATCTGTTCAAACTGCTTAAGCAGTCGGTTGACCTCACTGATATCAACTCCTGCGCCACTCGCAATTCTGCGCTTACGGCTCGGATTAATGATATCCGGATTACTTCTCTCCTCCGGAGTCATCGAAAGAATGATCGACTTAGGTCTGTTCATCTGTTTCTCATCTATTTCAACATTTTTTAACTGATTACCCATTCCCGGAAGCATTGACAACATATCCTGTATGCCGCCCATCTTCTCCATCTGAGCCATACTGTCAAGGAAATCATTGAAGTCAAATGAAGCCTTTTTAAACTTCTGTTCCATCTCCTTGGCTTTCTCTTCATCAATTGCCGACTGAGCCTTCTCAATAAGTGACTCAACATCACCCATCCCAAGAATTCGGCTTGCCATTCTTGAAGGATGGAACTGTTCGAGATCGGATAACTTCTCTCCCATACCTGCATAGAAGATCGGCTTACCTGTAACTGCCCTGATTGAAAGAGCTGCACCACCACGGGTGTCACCATCTAACTTGGTAAGTATAACACCATCAATTCCAATCTGATCATTAAAGCTTGATGCTACATTGACCGCATCCTGACCTGTCATTGCATCAACAGTCAAAATGGTATATGTAACTGCTACATTCTCCTTGATAGCCTTAAGCTCATCCATCATTCCCTCATCAACATGCAGACGACCTGCTGTATCAAGGAAAACTATTCTAATATTATTCTTAAGCGCATGTTCCACAGCTGCTTTAGCAATATCCACGGGCGAATTCTGATCTCCCATCGTAAATACGGGTACACCCTGTTTCTCACCATTGATCTGTAACTGCTTAATAGCAGCAGGTCTATACACATCGCAGGCAGTTAAGAGACAATT
>CAMHMG010000217.1 GCA_946186175.1 uncultured Clostridia bacterium
AGGACTCTATGAGAATACTGATCGCAGATGATGATTTTGTTAATAGGAAATTTTTGGAAAAGCTGTTTGCTGATTACGGAGAGGTTACTGCTGTTGATAATGGTATATCTGCTGTTGATGAGGCTGTAGCCGCTTTGGATGGCAATGATTATTATAATCTGATATGTCTGGATATTATGATGACTCGTCTTGACGGATATAAGACGCTAGAAGCGATTCGCGAAGCTGAGTATAATTATAATGTTACAGGAGATAATAGAGCTAAGGTTATTATGATCAGTGCGCTTGATGAAGTGACTGTGGACAGTGATCAGGCATGTAATGATTATGATGCATATATATGCAAGCCTATAATGATAGACAAATTTCAGAATCTGTTATCTAAGTTAGGCTTTGAAAAGTGATTGTTTTTATGTATTGATTTTTCAATGAACGTTTATAATGCAGAGGTTAAGACATGGATTTGTTTGATTACATGAGAGAGACTAACATGAAGAATGAATCCCCACTTGCGAAAAGATTAAGACCAACAACGCTTTCAGAGGTTGTTGGTCAAAAGCATATTATGGGGAAAGATAAGTTATTATACCGTATGATTGAGGCGGACAAATTAAGTTCGCTGATTTTTTATGGTCCTCCGGGTACAGGTAAGACTACACTTGCAATGGTAATTGCCAATACTACAAGTGCGGTATTTAAGAGTTTGAATGCTACAACCTCCGGAAAGAAGGATATGGGGGAGGTTGTGAAAGACGCTAAGAATGATTATGGAATGTATCAGAAGAGAACGATACTTTTTATAGACGAGATCCATCGCTTTAACAAGGCACAACAGGACTATCTCTTACCGTTTGTAGAGGATGGGACGGTTGTACTTATAGGTGCAACAACGGAGAATCCATACTTTGAAGTTAATAAGGCGTTGCTTTCAAGGTCGCATATTTTTAAGTTAGAACCATTGTCCGGGGAAGATATAATGGAGCTTATCAGGCGTGCCGTATATGACAAGGAAAAGGGAATGGGTGCATATAATGCTGATATTTCAGATGATGCGCTTAATTTTCTGGCGGATATGAGTAACGGTGATGCCAGAAGTGCGATAAATGCTATAGAGCTTGGAATTCTTACAACCAAGCCGTCAGATGATTCTAAGATACATATAACACTTTCTGTTGCCGAAGAATGTATTCAGAGACGGGCATATCAGTATGACAAAGACGGTGATGATCATTATGATACCATATCTGCATTTATAAAGAGTATGAGAGGTTCTGATCCGCAGGCAGCAATATTTTATCTGGCTAAGATGTTAGAAGCCGGAGAGAGCATAACATTTATTGCAAGGCGTATTATGATATGTGCATGCGAAGATGTAGGAATGGCTGATCCTAATGCTATAGTTGTAGCGACATCCTGTGCTCAAGCGGTAGAGCGGGTAGGTATGCCGGAAGCAAATCTCATTCTTGCTCATGCTACAACCTATGTTGCGACTGCGCCTAAGTCCAATTCAGTGACTAATGCGATATTTGCAGCGCAGTCACTTGTACGTGAAAAGAGAACAGGACTTGTTCCGCCATATCTTAGAGATGCGCATTATGAGGGCTCTAAGGAGCTTGGACATATAGGATATATGTATCCTCATGACTATCCCGGACATTTTGTCAAGCAGCAGTATCTTCCTGATGAGATTAAGGATTGTGTGTTCTATGAGCCGGGTGATGAGGGTTATGAGGCGTCGGTTAAGGAGAGGCTTGACAGGTTGTATGGTGATGATGATTTAGGTGATGAATAGTATTTTGACTTTTTGATGAATATATGTTTTTGATTAAATATGTAGTGAGTGTTTATAGTTTAGAGGTTATTAGATTATGGAAAAGATTAGAAGGATTACGGCACTTATAACAGTTGTTGTTATTATAGGTTTGATTATAGGTACAATAATATGCGCGGTTACAGGAAGTGAATATTTCTTTGGAATGTTGTTCCTTATGTTTGTTGTTCCGGTTGTATTGTGGGTGTTTATGTGGTTTACAAAGCTTGTCAGCGGTGAGAATTCCGATGACGAGACTGCTGTACATGATGATAAATGATGACTGTCACGTATCAATGAAACATAGTTGAATAGATATTTTAGTTGTTTTACATTGTAATATATGGTAGAATAATATTATCAAAACACTTTACAGGGGAAGAATTGTATGACAAACATCAGATTGATTATGTATTTTACTAAGAATAACTATTTATATGCACAATAGAGACTGTTTTTAGTCAGTCTTAATTGTGTTTTTTAGTTGCAATACATAATATTACAGTTTGTTGTATCAATTAAATGACTTTGGTCTGAAAGAAATATATTATACGAGGGGAGAAGGCAATGGATAATAGAAAAACAGCGTTTCAGGTATATCTATCAACTGTATTTAAATGGGGACTGATCACGATGGTTTCGGCTTGTATGTGTGCCACAACTATGTTTGTTACGGAAAAAATATTGAAGTTTTATCCGGGGGTTCCGTGGATTGCGGTTATTCTGTTTGCGCTTATGGATGTGGCGTTTTTTGTGTCGGCAATGTATTTGATTAAAACATCTTATGATTCAGAGGGCTTTTTGACTGATGAAGGATTGAAAAGGGGGAAAATATTTGCCTTTTTGGTGTTGACGATCCAGTGGAACTATATCCTTTATATGATTCCATCAAGAACATTTTGGGGCTTTTTGTTTTTCTTTATGATTCTTATTGCTTTCTTTCTTGATGTGAAATATCTTGTAGCTAATGGAGTTGTCTGCATAATATCCCTTGTAATTGGATGGATAGTAAGAGGAACGCTTCTTTTGCCCGTTAAGGATGATCTGTTTATAACAGATATTTTAATGTGTGTTGTCGGACTTGTTCTATCACTTTCAGGGCTGGCTTTATTTGTATTTTTTGTTTCACATTTTCTTGTGACAGCTAAGAAAGATGAGTTGGAAGATAATAACAGAAGAGTTATGGAAGTTATTGATGCGGTAAGGGCAGTATCTGATAAAATGTCAATTGCCGGAAGCGAACTGGCACAGGTCTCTGATAACGAGAGAACGGATGCAAGAGAATTATCAGATACAGGTGAAAGGCTGTTGTATAGTATTAATATTCTTGAAGATAAGACCAATGAAAGTATGAATAACCTTTCCGAACTGAAATCCTGCGGCGTGGTTGTTGAAGAGAATGTTCAGAAGGTTGAGGAGACTTCTGAGAGTTTGATCATTAAGTCTAAAGATAACGAGAGAGCGCTTAATGATCTTCAAAGTATTAATTCTTTAGTTTCAGAATCAATGTCAGCCACCACTGATATTGCAGCAAGACTTTCTATGGCAGTAGACGAGATTGGAACAACTGTTGAATTGTTAAATGAAATATCTTCATCAACAAGTCTTCTTGCGCTTAATGCATCGATAGAGGCTGCAAGAGCCGGAGATGCCGGCAAAGGTTTTTCGGTCGTTGCTTCGGAGGTGGGTAATCTTGCTGAGACTACACAAAGTTCTCTTAATGATGTTGTGACAGTAATCAATAGGGTATATAAGAATGTAGAAGAGATCAATGATCAGATTAATGAGAATGCGTCCAATCTTGCAAAACAGAATGAACAGTTCAAGGCTGTATTTAAAAATATGAGGGAGATGACTTCATTGCTTGGCGTATCAGTAGACGCAATAAGAGAAATGGATGAGGCTCATAAGCAACAGGCAGAGGTTATCAGAAAGACATTTGAGATTAACAATGCTATTGCTGAAAGTATCCAGAGTGAAAATGAACAGTTTTCGGCTATCAATTCAATGGCAGAGAATAACCTGCACAATACAGAAAAAATATCAACTCAGGCCGGCATAATTAATCAAATGGTTGATGAGATAAGTTCGCTGCTTATGTAAAGGACTCGGATATTTAAATATATAGTATTATTCATAGAAACCTCGTAAGCTGCTGCTTGCGGGGTTTAGAAATTCATATTACTTGAAATCTAGTGTGTATTTTGTTATAATTTTCAAAGTTGGAAAAACAGTGTAAATAGTCAGATAAAATATATCTGGTATAATTATAAAATATTAACAAAAAGGATGGTATTACAAATGGGATTACTTAAAGATTGGCGTGATCACGCATATTCGCTTGATGACAGAACACCGGAAGGAAAGCAGTTCTGGCTTAATTATTTCGGAGTTGAGCAGGGTATATATAAGCAGATACTTTCTAATCCTGATGAGGTTATAGAGTGTACAGTTAAAGAGCTTGCTGAGAAGTATGATACAACTATTGAGCTTATCACAGGATTCCTAGATGGTATCGATGAAAGTTTGAAAGAGTCTAACAACCTTGAAGAGGTTGATGAGAATTCTACGATAAGACTTGATATCGACCTTGAGAAGCTATACATGAATATGGTTGACTGTGATGCTGAGTGGTTATACAATTTAGAGGAGTGGGAGCCGCTTCTTACAGAAGAGAGAAGAAAAGAGCTTTACAAGATCCAGAAGTCTTCAAAGACTGTAGTTAAGCCTAAGAAGATCGGAAGAAACGATCCATGTCCTTGTGGAAGTGGAAGAAAGTATAAGCAGTGTTGTGGACGTAATTAAGGTGTTTTTGACTACTTGCTCATGTTTTAGTGGTCCTCAGATAAAAATATAAGAATATAAAAAAGTAAAGATAATATAGGTCCGCTCTTGCTGACTATGGAAATCATTATATGGTTTTCTTAAAGGAGAGCGGACTTATATTTACCTTTATTCACGTTATATAATCAATAATTGTAATTCAACTATTATCGTGATAGAATGATACGATAGTTTTTAGAGGCGAAATTGGAATGAGTTTCGGTGATAGTATAAAAAATACAAAAAAGGAGATATGAGTAATATTATGAGTAAGATTAGAACAAGATTTGCACCAAGTCCGACAGGAAGAATGCATGTAGGTAATTTAAGAACAGCTCTCTATGCATATCTGGTTGCAAAGCATGAGGATGGAGATTTTATACTAAGAATTGAGGATACAGATCAGGAAAGATATGTAGAAGGCGCGGTCGATATCAT
>CAMHMG010000218.1 GCA_946186175.1 uncultured Clostridia bacterium
AAAACAATATAGAGAAGCGCCACTTCAAGTTCATCTATGACTCTCCCCTTAGGAATGATGACTTTTATATCCTTCTGGATATTGTCTTTGCTGATAGTCCATATCTTGCCACACAGACCTGCGAAATAAAGAATGACCTGCTTCTCACCGACAGTACACCTATAACCGTAACCGTTCCTTCCCCGGAATGCATCCTCGGAGACAAGCTCACAGCCTTCGCTCCGCACACTACCGGCGTACCATTTGGAATAGACAAAGAACTTGAAATCATAAAGCAGTTATTCGATGTTGCAACCCTCTCGGAAAAAATAGACAACTACCAGAATCTCATTGCCACCTATGACCGCGCCGTTCTGGATGAAATCGGCTACCGCGACATAACGGCAACCCGTGAAGATGTCCTCCGGGATACCATCCGCTCCTGCGCCTGCATCATTGGAAAAGGTGTCTACGACAAAGATGACTTTCCGCTCTTTGTCAAAGGAATCCATTCCATCGGCGGCCATGTCCTGTCCATGAAATACAGTGCAACCATCGCCGCCAACCAGGCAAGCCGTGTGATGTACCTCGCCTCCTGTATGCTCACAGGTCAGCCCTTCACACCTATAGAAGATCCCGAACCATATCTTCAGGCAAATATAGGCAAAAGCCAATACAAAAAGCTTTCCTATATGCGCAGCCAAAGTCCGGAAGCCTTTGCTTACATTGTTGAGGCTCTTCGGATGATTGAGGAATAAGAAAAAAAGCGGCTGACAGAGCCCCAAATCTCCGCCAGCCGTCATTATATAAGCTATAAGAAACCTAATTATGCACTCACGCCTTCACATCAAATCCAACGGTACCACTTACACCCCCTGATGACAATCCTTCCGTCAGCTTAGCGGTAATACTCCTGACATCTGTTCCAACAGCAGAAATAGTAAACTCATCTGTCTTATCTTTCGCTTCAGCTTTCTCTACCCGACGTTTTTCAATACGTTCCTGTTCTGCCTTTTTCTCTGCACGTTTCTTTTCTACCTTCTCTTTAGCTGCCCTATTTTCCTCAGCTTTTTTCTTAGCATTCTCTCTTGCAATTTTCCCATCGTTTTACAGGCTGATTATCTGTCATAGGAAGTGCATCACTTACTAATTTTCTTTCTCTTGGTTCTGTACCATACTGAGGTACTTTTAGCAAATCCATTGTAGACGATATCTTCATCTTGGCTCCTCCTTTTCATAAATAAAACGATGAGATATATGCGTAAATACCTATCATCCTCATTATCCTCAAATGTCAGAACTAGCATTTTCCCATACAATCACTTCCAATCTGATAACAAAAATCTACTTAAAAAGCTCATTGAAATTTTCCTGTTAATTGTTTTATGCTTTCATATCAAAATTACTTTGCACCACAACATTTTCATTTGTGATTTCCACATTTGTTCCAGTGTTCAGCGCTTTTCTTGCATCATGGTATGCCTCATAATATGCTAATTTTAACGCTGAATGTACTCCCGTTTCTGCTTTTGTTTCTTTCTCATGCCACCCTCCCCCTTGAGTGTATGTAAGAACTTCTTCCCCTTCCTCATTATATATATGGAGCGCAGAACCAGTTCCCTCTCCTTGATATTCAGCCTCATATGGTATCCCAAATAAAACACACAGCCATCTTTTGTCTGCCTCTTGTATTTCTTTCATATCACCCATATTTCCAGAACTCATTGATTGGTTGAACTTATCTATCAGTGCCGCCCGATTTGGTGCCACTTTAGCGACCTCTGCTTTCCGCAAGTTCATAAACTCATTTCCCATATATACATTGTTTTTCGCATCTTTCTTAGCCAATTCAACAATTTTTTCTTTTAACGAATCTGTTAATTGCCACTTGTTCTTTTCAGAAGTTTTTTTAGCACTACTGCTAAAACTTCCAGATACGCTTACCGTATTGATAGCATTTGATATATTCATCTCTATTACCTCACTTGAAAATTTGTTTTCAATATAAACATTTGGCACATATCATCAATACCCCTTGCAGAAAATGGCACAAAAAAGTCAGACAACAGACACTATCTGTTATTTGGTCTTTTTACGTTTGAACTCGACAACAAACAGATTATCCTACTCATATCTTGCTTAATGCTCTTCTAAAATCTGCTGATTATAAGCCCTCAGCGCCAATGCCTTTTTATTAAGTTCGATATTTTGCTCTTTATGCTTAAAATTCTCTTCTTTGCGAAACTCTAGTATGTCCTTACGAGCCTGTATTCGTTCCTCAATATATTCCTCTAAAAGCTGCTTTTACCTATGAAATTTTAACACTAATCAATAACTGCGATAAGTTATCTGCATATTATTTCCTTTCCAAATATATTTATATAATTTACCTAAACATGGTAATTACATATCTGCCAATTACTTTTTGACTGTTTTTTCTTCGTATAATTTTGCAATATCTTCTTTGTGTTGAAATATATCTTTCAGACGCAAGCTTTCCATATACTCATCGTCAGCCTTTTCTTGATATTGGCGTTTTTTTAATCTCTCTCTCTCCCAAAGTTCATTTAATTCATCTTTTTTACACTTTTTCGAATAAAAACTGTCTTTATCTTTGGAATGTGCATCAAACGCTCTTCCTGCCTCTTTTGTATGATCCTGCATATAGGAATAACCTTTATATCCATTTTCATCAATGTTTATTAAAGTTCCACCACACATCATATTTGAGCCATGGGCATCCTCTCTGATGATGTTCATCATTTTGTTTTTAAACTCTTTGTCCACCATCATTTTTTCAAATGCACTATTCGTTATTTGTACCGAAATATTCGATCCCCACGACATAGAATCTATTTCTTTCCAAATCTCTTTTTTAAAATTTTCCAATTTTTCTGACTCTGATAGCACCTGTGTTTGATTAACATCTGTTGCACCTGATGTAGTTCTTTTTGTAAAATCTTTTGTTTGAACAGAAAAATTACCTCCTAATATAGAATCAACACCCATGCAATTACCTCCTTTTTCTCAGATTTATTTATCCGTTTCAAATAACTATTGAACTCTCTCTTTTGCGTATATTATCGTGTAAATTATTGCATACATCAAGGTGCATTGCAGAAAGTGACCACTTATTGCAGAAAACGGCACATAATTCCCTTTAAAAGTAGACCATAGCTAGACTTTTACTAAAAAAATTTTATTATTGTTAATCCACTTTTTTTATCATAATATTTAATTCATCATTTTTGCCTGCTAACTCGTCATATGTCCCGTTGTCAATAACCACGCCCTCCTTCAGCACGACAATCTGATCCACTTTATTCAATATCTCTTTCTTATACCTCACTCCAATACCTGACATCTCATGGTTCATTACCTGCTTGACCTGCTACGAAAACAAGATAATCTGAAATAAATAAGAAAAAACAATAGAATCCCATGCGAAGCTATTGATTTTCTTTTATTAACTATATCTGAAACATTCAAAAGTTCTGCTGCGTGGCTCTTTTTCCACTGAACTACCGCATCATAGATTTCCTCGTAATGTTTTAGCAAATAGATTTTGTGTCTTCTCCATAAAAGCCGCCAGATGATCCTTTGCTGCCGCTTTATACTGTTTACTCTTTGTGTCAGTATTTTTGTAAGAATAATTGCTACCTGCACCAAATCCATTGATGTTCATTGACATAATCACTACCTCCCATAATAATCTTGTTATATCTCTTGTTAACTCACTTTTTCTCACTTTTTCATAGTCACATAGATGAAGCTATCTAAGTCCATGTCATTCCCCACGGCCAAAACTACGGATATACAGGTATTTGGAGTGCACTTAATAAGACGTCGTCTTATTATCACTATGATTGGCCCTTCTTATCCCCAAGTCCTTACGGCAGCCTAACCTCCCATGTCATACGGGATCACCTGATTCCAGGGTCCTTAATTCCTTCGTTCTGCTTATCCATAAAGGGGCGTCATTATGCTCCTTCGCTGAGTCGATGCTCTGATGGAAAAAAATCCGACTACGGCTCTCTATGTTGTATTTAAAAGTTTCTGCTCATCCCAGCACCTTTCGGCGGACGTCTTCCTGAAATTTACAGTTGTTTTTCTTATGCTGCTACTGGTTGCCTATGTATATCCGACATCATCTTGACTGGATCATAGGTCACACCTTTAGTTAAAATTGCAAAGAAAACTCTTATCAGCTTACAGCTGATTGCAATCACTGATTGCTTCCTTTTTAAAGGATTCTGTGCTCTTGTTGTGTAATACTTATGCAGTGCTTTGAATTCTGGATTTGTAGCTATTAAAGGGATTGCTGCATTGAACAGCACAGCTCGTAGCTTACTTCGACCTCTTTTACTTATGGTCGTTTGTCCCTTATGCTTTCCTGAACTATTCTCTCTAAGAGAAAGCCCTGCAAGCTTTTGTATCTGCCGTGGTGAATCGAAACGTCTTACGTCACCAACTTCAGCCAAGAATCCAGCAACAGTGATTAATCCTATACCTTTAATGGCAAGCAACTGCTCGCTTTCAGGTATCTTCTTACACAAGCTTTCTATCTCTTCCATGATGGAATTTAACTGTGTCATTTTGTAATCATAATCCTCAAGCATCATCTTCATCTCAAACTCTGCTGCGGTAGTTCCCTTCTTCAGACCGATACTTCTTTTTGCTGTTTCCCACAGAGTCATTGCTCTTTTCATTCCAACAGCTCGAAGTTTTTCATTTCTCCAAAGTTGGTTTATTCCTTCAGGTCCAAGATTTACTATTGCTTCTGGAGTACATGCATGTCTTAAAACGAGCATGCTACTTTGTGATTCATAGTCCCCAAACACATCTTTATATTCAGGGAAATATATGGCAAACCATCTTGCAATGCGATTTTTAATCTGGGTAAGTTCCCTAATGATTCGCTTACGATTGGTTGTCAACACTCTTAAATCTGCATAAACACCATCAGGTGTATATGGAGCAGAATATCTGCCTTCGATAACAAGCTTTGCTATTACCTTAGGTCAGTTTACAAGGAACTACACGCAGACCGTGAAACGGGCTGCTGACAAC
>CAMHMG010000219.1 GCA_946186175.1 uncultured Clostridia bacterium
TATATAGTGGTAGGTGGAGTTAATATTGCTGTCTGGATATGGATGGCGATATATACATTTTTATTATATACAATAGTATTTTTCATATATTCCAAAATCACAATGACAGTCAGGCAGGTAGTTTTTTTTATACCTGCCATATTTGTGTGGACAGTAATAGAGACTTATTTTACATGTCTGCCATCAAGTCAGTTTCAGATAATAATGTGTAATTTTTTTGAGCTTTCATGGCTGCTGCCGACAGTGTATTTTTTTACGGAGAGCTTTTCACTAAGTTTAGTGAGGTTTTCGGTTGTATCATGGATTGCCAACGGAATTTCGGTGTCTGTATTGAATATTTATAATCCGAAGGATTACCTGTTGTTTTCTGAAAAGAGACTTAATGAAATTTCATGGACATCTGTAGCTGTGTTTACGCTGTCGGTGGTTGTTGTGATAATACTCGAATATCCGTTAATTAGAAAGATTTTGCCATATAGAGCTTACCTTGAAGGAAAATACAGAGTGGCAGTCTGTGTATATCTTATATTTGTTGCAATAGATTTTATAGTTGAGATAAATGCAGCCTCAGGCGGTAAGTTTGTGTGGAGAGGCACATTTAAAGGATTGTCCGCTATTTGTCTTACTGTTTTAATTGTTTTGCTTGCAGTGTTAGCTAAACAGCGCAGTCTGGCTGCTCATAAGCAACATTTGGAGGCGCGTATTGAATTGTTAATTTCTGAGTATGAGAAAATTGTTGAGAAGAACAGAGAACTTCATAAGATCAGACATGAACTTAACAAGCAGGCGGAGGCATTCCTTATAACGAAAGGTTATGTTCCTGAAAAGATTAGAATGAACATGATTGAGGAGGCAGGCTCTAAGGCTCAGAAAGCATTATCTGAAATGTCATTATCCGGTAATCTTATGATTGATACTTTGCTGGAACAGGCGCGCAGCCGGCTTGACCTACAGGGTATAATTTTTGAGACGGTTCTTACACCTGTAAGATTATCTAAGCCGGTCGAGGATGATGTTGTAGTGGTTCAGGAGGAGCTGTTTTCATTTGCAGAACGTTTTTTTAAGAATTGTAAAGGTCTGCGTTACAGTATCAGGATGAAAAATAGAACGCTATTCGTAATCATGGAGATAGAATTCGAAAGCAAGGCGGTATACAATAGACAAAAGTTAATAGACATAATTGGTGACAAGATGGTTTTTAGACAGGCATTTAATCGGACTTATTCAATGTTTGTAAGGCGTGATGGCAGTATTGACTATGAGCTTGGGAAGACCGGGGTTGTGTTGGGTATAATGATGGATACGAACACCTGACTAGAACGTTATCAGACCAGGTTTTTGCTTGTAATAAATTGGGAATAATACAGTGAAAAGTTTTGCATGATTACACGCCAATTCTGCAATCGGGGTTTACCGTTGCCAGGTATTAACGATATAATTAATATGAATTATCTATTATAATTATAGATCAGAAACAGCGATGGATATATAGCTGATTTTATGTATTCTACGATTTAATGACATATTTAAAGTATAAGAATTATTATATACAGAGGTGACAAACGATGACGGATAAAGAACTATTGAAGATTCTTGTAGAAAAAAGACCTGTCACATGTATAGAGTGCGGGGGAAAGTTGACTTATGATGGTTTGGGTGAATATAAATGCATGGAATGTGGAAATGTACAATTGGATGATTTTGGAAAAGTAAGACGGTTTTTGGTAGAAAATGGACCGCGGCCTGCGCCGGTAGTTGTAGCTGCCACTGGTGTTCCGGGACATCTTGTTACGGAGCTGTTAAAAGGTGGTCGTATTGAAACTATTGGGAATTCTAAGGTGTTTATTAATTGTCAGAATTGTGGCTGTGCAATAAGATATGGGAGAATATGTCCGGATTGTGCACAAAATGTAGCACAAAAAATTGCTTTAGAGATGGTTGTTGGCGAAAAGGCGCATAAGGAAGAACCGGGTAAAGTTCATAATACTATGAAGATGAGATATTTTGGTAGTAATAAGAAATAGATGTGTTAACAAATGATATTCTATAGTGTTTGGAGGAATTGTTATGATAGTAGTGGCTCATAATCTTGCAGCGATGAATACACAAAGACAATTCAATATAACAGACAAGAAGAAGACTAAGAATGTTGAAAAACTTGCTTCGGGATATAAAGTTAATCGTGCAGCTGATGATGCGGCAGGACTGTCTATCTCTGAGAAGATGAGGAATCAGATCAGAGGTCTCAATCAGGCAATGAATAATATTGAAGACGGAATTTCTTTTTGTAAGGTGGGAGAAGGTGCTCTTAACGAGGTTCATGCTATTCTTGGAAGAATAGAGGAACTTGCTGTTCAAGCAGCCAATGATGTTAATGATGATGACGACCGCAAAGCCATAGACAATGAGGTTCAGGAACTAAAGAGCGAGATGAAGAAGATATTCCGCACTACCGAGTTTAATGGCAAGAGATATTGGGTTGAACCATATGTGCCGGAAGTAAGTGGCGATTCTGATTTTATGGTATATAACTCTGATTCGGATGAACATAACGGATATGGTGGAATGATAGTTAACGGAATCAGATATTCATGGGATGATCTGGGTGTGACATTTGATGATGACGGGTATTTTTCAACTAATGATAACACGGATAATATTATTACAGATTATAAAGGAGAACAGATTGCATGGGAGACTTCGCCGGCACATATAGATGAAGATGGCAATGTTGTTGTGGAAAAGGACATGCCACCGAATATTCGGAGATTATACACCTGGTATGCTGATGAAAATGGTATCAGTGTTAATGGTATAAATGCTATTTCCAGAGCAGATTTCATGGACATTAAACCGGAAATGACATCTGAGGGAGCTTTTTATAGTATTAAATATAAAGAAATAAATATTGAGTTTATGGTACCTAATAGTGATTTGGGTGATTGGGATGCAATATGTGACGGGTTAAATGGAAAAGCACACGGAGGATTTGATTCTATAGGTACATGGGAAGCTATTTTATTGGATGATCCGGCAATAATTGCTGATTCGGTTTCTTTTTCAAAAACTCAAAGTAAACAAGTATTATATATCAGTGACGGATGGAAAGATAAAGTGGCTGACCGTAGTAATTATTATTCCCTAGATACTATGCAGGAGGACTCTGACGGTGATGGTCATGGTGATGGGATAAGATTGGTGGATAATGGCATATTGTTATCGGATGACAATGACAGCAACTCACATACCAATACTGAATGGAAGGATATGTCCGATCCTTCTGCAATTGAAGAGTATTCTAACGGTGGATATCCAATCGTTGACTGGGGAACAGATTACGACAGCTTGCATATGAAAAGTGGTCATTCTGAGAATGATATAACGCTTAACGAGAAGGCAACTTATTATTATAGAGATAATGTTACGGGATATACGGTTGGATATAACCTTACAGATGAAGTAAGTCTTGAAAATATGGAAAATGAACTGAGAGGGGCTGTCCTTTCAACTAAAATAATTGCTCCTACAACTACAACTATAAAAAATAACTATATTGATATTAGTGGGAAACAGGCTGCTGCTTTAAGTTCCGGTGAGACAAACATGACATATGCTTTGCAGAGAGATTCCGGCAAGTCTTTTGGAGATGGGAGTAGTGTTTCATCTGCATCATTTAATATGCATTATGGCATCTCTTCATTTTCGTCTAATTCAGATATTTTAGCTGCGGATAAAATTACATTGAATTATGATCTGTACAAAACCGGAACTGATGAAAAACTTCTTGATATGGAATCGTCTATTTCGAGAGATACTCTAAGAGATATGGTTAAGTATGGTGGGACTTATACATTCTCATTTTCAAATTCAAAGTATATGAATGGAATGAAGGATATGGATGGTGATGGATATTCTGATGTTGAAGGTGAATTGCTTGATGATAGTGTTAGATACGAAATGGATTACACCATGACATTGAAGGTTGATAAGATATACAATGAGCCTGATTATAATTCTGTAATAAGAAATGCATATAAAAATGCGCAGGACAATGCAGCAGGTAATAATGACGCTGCTGATGCATTGTTAGATAAGCTCTGTAAGATAGAACATCCGGATTGGTATGCAGTCAATGAGAATGGAACGCTGTCAGATAATATATTACCGGAACATACAAATGACAGGAACAACTATTCGACGTTAGGCTTGGCAGATGCTTTGAAGAATATATCTGCGGATGATGATAATAATTATAAATTCAGTTACAACGGTCATTCATTCAAACTTTCACAGTCGGAAAGGGATATGCTGGTCGGGTGGAGGAATACGGCAGAGAATAAATATAATAGTAAAATGGATCAATATAAGAAAGATCTCGATAATCAATATGTCAGTGTATATAATTTACTGAAAAATGCAGATTTATCAACTGTTCAGAAAGAACATCCCAGACAGGAAGTGACATTTAGTGAAATTAAAACGCAAAGCCGTCATAACGAATTTGATTTTAAAGTTAATACTGCAAAGAAGCATATGTTTATTCAGACGGGAGCTAATTCCGGAGAACATCAGGAGATTAAGTGGGATATAATGAGTCTCTCTTATATAGGTATGAACGGAACGCAGACTCTTACTAGAGAAAGTGCAACAAATACTATTTCCAAAGTTCAGGCGGCGGTTAAAATTGTATCTCGTGAGAGGTCTAACTTTGGAGCGCACCAAGTACGGTTAGAGCGGGCATATGATAATAATGCTAATTACTCTGAGAATCTTCAGAATGCGGAATCAAACATTCGTGACACCGATATGGCAAAAGAAATGGTTACAATGAGTAAGAATGATATATTACAACAGGCGGCGCAGTCAATGCTTGCTCATGCTAATCAGCAGAATCAGGGGATATTACAGTTGATACAAAGCTGATGTCGATTACACGATAATTTAATTAAACAAATATAAAAAGACCACCATCCTATTTGACGGGGAGTGGTCTTTAAATTATATTTTAATT
>CAMHMG010000220.1 GCA_946186175.1 uncultured Clostridia bacterium
AATATTATGACAATTATCGTAACCGGAGGAGCCGGATTTATCGGAAGTAACTTTATATTTCACATGTTAGATAAGTATCCTGACTACAGAATCATTTGTCTTGACTGCTTAACTTATGCAGGTAATCTCTCAACACTTGAACCTGTAATGGATAACCCTAATTTCCGTTTTGTTAAGGAAAGCATCACAGACAGAGATGCTGTATATAAATTATTCGAAGAAGAACATCCTGATATGGTTGTTAACTTCGCTGCCGAGAGTCACGTTGACCGTTCGATCGAGAACCCTGAGGTATTCTTAGATACAAACATCAAGGGTACTGCTGTTCTTATGGATGCATGTAGAAAATACGGCATCAAGCGTTATCACCAGGTATCAACTGACGAAGTATACGGCGATCTTCCTCTTGACAGACCTGACCTGTTCTTCACAGAGGAGACACCTATCCATACAAGCAGCCCTTACAGCTCATCAAAGGCAGGTGCAGACCTTCTCGTTCTTGCATATCACAGAACCTACGGTCTTCCTGTAACTATCAGCCGTTGCTCTAATAACTATGGTCCTTATCATTTCCCGGAGAAACTCATTCCTTTGATGATAGCTAATGCATTAAATGATAAGCCGCTCCCTGTATATGGCAAGGGTGAAAATGTTCGTGACTGGCTCTATGTTGAGGATCACTGCCGTGCGATCGACTTGATCATCCACAACGGAAAAGTCGGCGAGGTATACAACGTTGGTGGACACAACGAAATGAAGAATATCGATATCGTCAAGATCATCTGTAAAGAGCTCGGCAAACCTGAAAGCCTTATCACCTATGTAACAGACCGTAAGGGGCACGATATGAGATACGCTATCGATCCTACAAAGATTCACAATGAATTAGGATGGCTTCCTGAGACAAAATTCGAAGATGGAATTAAGAAGACCATTAAATGGTATCTCGACAACAAGCAGTGGTGGGAGACAATCATTTCAGGCGAGTACCAGGATTACTATGAGAAGATGTACAAAAACCGCTAATTACAATAATACTCAACCATGCGTAATTAGTTGACTTATATAATTATAAAGAATAATATATAGATTCAAACAAACAATTGCCACAGAAAGGACGATATATGAAAGTATTAGTAACAGGTGTGGCCGGTCAGTTAGGCCATGATGTAATGAATGAGCTTGCAAAGCGTGGTTTGGACGGAATCGGAAGTGACATTGCACCACAGTACAGCGGTGCAGCAGATGGATCAGCAGTCACAACAATGCGTTATGTTCCTATAGATCTTACAGATTCTGAATCTGTAGAAGCTCGTATTATATTCGAACAACCTGATGCAGTCATTCACTGTGCAGCATGGACTGCTGTAGATGCTGCAGAGGACGAGGAGAATCAAGCTAAGGTACGAGGCATCAACTTTGGCGGTACCAAGAACATTGCAAAGGTATGTGCACAGCTTGACATACCTATGATGTATATATCTACCGACTATGTATTTGACGGTCAGGGTACAGAACCCTGGAAGCCGGACTGCACTGATTATAAGCCGTTAAACCATTACGGCAACACGAAGCTCATGGGTGAACGTGCCGTAACATCCAACCTTGAAAAATTCTTTATCGTGCGTATTGCGTGGGTTTTCGGAACAAATGGCAAGAACTTCATCAAGACTATGTTAAATGTTGGTAAGAATCACACAGAGATCAAAGTTGTCAATGACCAGATCGGTACACCGACATACACCTATGATCTTGCAAGACTTCTTGTAGATATGATTCAAACTGATAAATATGGCTACTATCACGCCACCAATGAGGGCGGATATATCAGCTGGTACGATTTCACCAAAGAAATATTTGCTAAGGCAACAGAACTTGGTCATTCCGAATACAGCGAAGATCGAATCAAGGTTTCTCCGGTAAGTACTGAGGAATATGGAATCTCCAAAGCTGCGCGCCCATTTAACAGCAGACTTGACAAGAGCAAATTAGTGGAAATGGGATTCACACCTCTTCCAACCTGGCAGGATGCCGTTGAAAGATATCTTAAGAATCTTGATTTTGAGAATTTGCAGTGATAACGATAAAACAAAGTTTTCCAGATTATGAGAATGCATGAAATGGTTCTCATAATCAGCTTTACATCTCGTATCAATGAAGCATAGTTGTATAGATATGTTAATTTAATAATAAACCAGAAAGGAAAAACAAATGGGACAAATTAAAGTAACAACGTGTCCGATTGAAGGACTCTATGTAATTGAACCTACAGTACATGGAGATTCAAGAGGATATTTCATGGAAACATATAATCAGAATGATATGACTGAAGCGGGTCTTGATATGGTATTCGTACAGGATAACCAGTCATGCTCAACTAAGGGAGTTCTTAGAGGTCTTCACTTTCAGAAGGAATTCCCGCAAGGCAAGTTGGTTCGTGTTATCAAAGGATCTGTATTTGATGTAGCTGTAGACCTTAGAAGCGACAGCAAGACATACGGACAATGGTATGGTGTCGAGCTTACGGAAGAGAATAAGAAGCAATTCTACATTTCACCCGGCTTTGCTCACGGCTTCCTTGTTCTTTCCGATGTAGCTGAATTCTGTTATAAATGCACAGACTTCTATCATCCGGGAGATGAGGGCGGACTTGCATGGAACGATCCTGAAATCGGTATCGAATGGCCTGAGCTTGAGGGCGAGTATCCTGGAAGCGCTGACGGTTCCGGATATCAGTTAAAGGATGGTACTAAGCTTAACTTAAGCGACAAGGACCAGAAATGGACAGGACTTAAGGATACATTCAAATTCTAATCAACAACTTTTATATTTATTATTATCTTTTACCAAACAAAAATAGAATTTTATGTTTGTTTTATTTTCTAAATCATGTATAATATAGTCACAACAACTATTTCATATTCATTTTTATATATACATTTTTTAGAAAGAGGGGAGGATATATGGAAGTTATGACTGATTATCAACTAAAAGTAATACTTCAATTAATTATTGATAAATTAAATAATTGTAAGACAATTGAAGAATACGAAAGAGCAAAAAAAGAAATAGAAAATATGAAAAACGAAAACAAGGACAAGTAAATATAACTACAAGGAGAAATACACATGAAGAAATTTCTTGAAGAATTCAAAAAGTTTGCCCTTAAGGGTAATGTAATGGACATGGCAGTCGGTGTTATCATCGGTGCTGCATTTGGTAACATCATCACAGCTTTAACAGAGAATGTTATCAATCCAATCATCGGTTGTATAGGTAACCCGGAAGTAACCGGTTTTGTCATCCCTCTTATCAAGGGGCAGGAGATTAACCTCGGCGCTCTTATCACAGCTATCATCAATTTCCTTTTGATGGCACTTGTACTTTTCATGGTAATCAAGGCTATGAATAAGGCAATGAGTATTGGCAAGAAGAAAGAGGAAGAAGCTGCTCCTCTTACAAGAAAATGTCCTTATTGCATGAGTGAGATAGATATTAAAGCTACTAAATGTCCTCACTGTACATCTGATGTACCTAAAAAGTGATTATATTAATTATGGCACCGCCGATTGCGGTGCCAATTTTAATTATTACAGCAGATTCTTTCTAAGCTCTGCTCCATCCTTAGCTGAAAGATAAGCAGGTGCGATATCGAAAACAGTCTTACATCCACTCTGTCCTTCCTGAGAAAGCTTATATGCTGCTCTTGCATATGCAACGATCACTGATGATGTGAACTCTGGGTTTGAATCAAGCTTTAAGCTATACTCTATAACATGATTATTCTCTCCGTTCCAGCCTGTCTTACCTGTACGGATAACAAATCCACCATGAGGAATACCACTGTGATCTCTCAACAACTCTTCCTCACTTATGAAATGAACTGTCGTATCATAATCTGCAAAATAGTTAGGCATTGTCTTGATCTCTTCTTCTACCTTAGCAGCATCAGCGCCTTCTTCAAGAACAACGAAACATTCTCTTGTATGTTTCTCTCTTGTTGTAAGCTCAGGATTCTTGCCTGCACGAACTGCCTCTAATGCACTGTCAACAGGAATCGTATACTGCTTTGCGTTCTTAACTCCCTCTATTCTTCTGATAGCATCTGAATGCCCCTGACTTACACCCTTGCCCCAGAATGTATAATCCTTGCCGTCCGGAAGTATTGCGTTGGCATACATTCTGTTCAACGAGAACATTCCCGGATCCCAGCCTACAGAAATAATTCCTATATTGCCACCTTCCTTTGCAGCTGCATCAACATTAGCAAAATGCTCCGGTATTCTTGCGTGAGTGTCGAAGCTGTCAACAACATTGAAAAGCTTTGCAAATTTCGGTGTCTGCTCCGGAAGATCTGTTGCACTTCCTCCACAAAGAATCATGACATCAATCTTACCTTTCCAGTTCTCGACATCATTAACACTACATACTGAAACTCCCTCAGTAAGAATTGAAACTGTAGAAGGATCTCTTCTTGTAAATACAGCGGCAAGTTCAAGATCATCATTCTGCTTGATCGCACATTCAATTCCTCTACCAAGATTACCATATCCCATTATACCGATTCTAATACTCATTACTTATGTCCTCCTAAATGATATGTTGTAACTATTGTATCTATTCAGCGATACTTCATAGATACGATATTTTTACACTATGTTTCGATTTTATCATGTATTATTTTTTACTGCAAGACATCTTCCAAACAAATTTGTCTACGTGCAAAATCAGCCACGCACATTCGCATGGCTGATCTGCAACTGATTATTTTTTAATTTTTACCTTCTTCTTAACTGACCATGGACCATATACTTTATCTCCGTCAGAGTCTTTAACATATGCTCTAACCTGAACATAGTATGTCTTGCCCTTCTTAAATGATGCCTTCTTACCCTTTGCAGTTTTGAAGTAGCCTTTGGTCACTTTTGCTGTCATCTTCTTAGAACCACTCATTGATTTCTTAGTTGCATAACGAATCTCGTATCCATTCGCACCCGATACAGG
>CAMHMG010000221.1 GCA_946186175.1 uncultured Clostridia bacterium
TTCAGGACTTTATGATACCCAATGTCTTTCGCCAGATGGAAGAACTGCCCATTACGGCAAACGGCAAGCTTGACCGTAAAGCGTTGAAACAAACACTTTAATAAATAATAATACACAAAGGAGATTACTTATGGAAGAACTAATGGAAATTTTGGAGGACATTTGTCCTGACGTAGATTTTGGAAATGAGAAGGCACTTGTTGATGATAAGATCTTATCATCCTTTGATATCATATCGATCATCAGCGAGATAAGTGAAACCTATGATATACGCGTGACTCCGGCTGAGATAATCCCGGAAAACTTCAACAGTGCAGATGCACTCTGGAATATGATCTGCAAGCTTAAGGAGGGATGATACATGAAACTTAAACACGGAATAATATTGTCATCACTTGTTATTGCATTTAGCGCAGCATTAATAAACGCACCTGTATCCGTACATGCGACAGAGCTTACAGAGGGATATGATGCGACAGGAACCTACTATGTCAAAGATGACGACAAACTGGTCAAAGCGAACGGAATAGTCAAAGTCGATGCCGACTATCTCTTCTTTCAGGACGGCATATTACAGGCTGATTTCACAGGACTTAAGAAAATTGAAGATGATGATACCTTTGAAATATATTATATTGAAAACGGCAAAGCTGTTATAAACAGTTGGAAGACCGTGACCGAGAAGAAGGGCGATTTCAATTATTATTTTGACAGCAGCGGTAAAGCCTGCAAAGCCGAAAGCATAAGCGGTATGAGAACGACCAAAGTTGTCATCAAAACGGTAGACGGCAAGAAATACGGCTTTGATGAGAACGGCCATCAGGCAAAGGGACTCTGGTCAACCGACACAAAACTTGTTTTCTTCAACAAGAGCACAGGCGTCTATGATAAGAAAAAATCCAAGAAATATCAGAAGGTAGTCAAACAGGGAAAACAGTCTTCGAAGCTTGCTAAGAACGTCAAGAAAGCATTTGGAAAACCATCAAAGATCAAGACCACAAGCTCATGCAACCCATTCGATCTAACCCCCGGCGCTTCTCTTTCCGACTCAAAGATGAAAAGCTATAAGGGTTATAACTACTACTACAAAAACATAATGATCTCCATGACAAAGAACACATCAACAGGCGTGTACTACATGGATGGTGCCGGACCTATTGACCTTGACTAAGATTTTGAGGAAAAGGAGATTATAAATAATGAAAAACAGATTATCATGGCTTATATCCCTATCAATACTTGCCCTGACACTGCTTCCATTTACAACAAGTCACGCTGCAGTATCCGGACTTGTCGAAGAAGATGGAGTTCTTCATTACTATGATGAGAATTCCGAACTGGTCAAAGATTTATGCGTACTCACAGTTAACATTGATGGTAAGGAAAATTACTACAAAATAGACAATGACGGCGCTGCGGCCAAGTGGGATGGAGTATACGCCTTAGCCGCCGAAAAGCTTGTTAAGTTGAAGGCCGTTCCGGGTAATTCGGCCAGTGACAAAGAGAAACTCTCATGCCTCAAAAAAGCCTTTAAATGGTCCTCAAAGCTTAAATACACTAACATTTCCAAGACGATCAAGAAGGATTCTAAAGCATTGGAATACTACGGAAAATACGGTTTCACCAAAGACAAGGGCGACTGCAATGTACAGGCGGCAACATTTACACTTATGGCAGAGGTATTAGGCTATGACGCAGCTTTTGTAAGGGGTTATGTGCCACAGGCACTCAAAAACGGAAAGCCATCTAACTTTGGCGCTCACGCCTGGACCACTATTAAGATTGAAAAGAAGACTTACGTCTTTGATCCAAATTTTCAAAGAACCCACAAAGCCGGATGGAAGTTTAAGTACGGCGCAAAGAAACATTACAGATACTTTAACAAGAAAAAGAAAGAAATCAAATGAGAGGAAGCAATACTATGAAGAAGTTTAAACACAAATGTCTTATTGCAGCCGCTACTTTGGCATTAGGCTTATGTCTGACCGGCTGCGGAGGAGAAGCCGATACAACAACAGACGCTGCATCTACTGAATCAGTGGAGACAGATAGTGCCGATTCTGCCGGAACCGATGCATCAGACAAGGCAGATACTGCAGAAAGTGATTCTGGTACAGTTAACAAATCAGACGCAGCAGAAAATAACAATTCTGTTGATGAGCAATCAAATGACAGCGAACAATCCAATACAGAAGCAGATTCATCAGATGAAGGTACTACAATGTACACCACAGAAAGCATAACTCTTCATGCCGAGGCATCAGGCTCTTCAGAGGATCTTGGTGTAGTACCTGTGGGAAGTACGTTAATTGCTTATGAAACTTACGGTGATTATATCAAAGTTGAGTTTAACGACACAGACGGCTATGTTCTTAAAGAATATGTGACAGATGACAAGGCAGCCGCCGACGAAGCCTTTCAAGCTTCAAAACTATCATCTTCTTCATCTGATAATAATAACATTCAGTCAGATAAGAAATCATCCGGTTCAAATAAGAGCAACAAGAAGAGTACCGAATGTTTAGACAACGGTCTGCTCAACTAAGATATCAGGTTAATGTTACTATTCACTTACTATACTATAAGAAGTATTTCATACTTATTATACCACTCGAAACCATAGGTTTCTCGTTATCTTATCGGGTGAAAGTAAAGTCTGCGCTTTGCTTGACATTCCTTTCCTTCCGATAAGATATATTATAACTACTTTAATCGAAATACGAGGCAGAACCAATCTGTTCTGCCTCGTTGTTTATTTACCCATCGTTCCCAGATTCTGATACTGCTTAATTGAATTCGGGCTTCTAATATTAATTCACGTCACCTTCGGTTAAGTGTTCTTACTCGTATCTCTCATCGATTACTCTCTTCGATTTCTTCTCACTTCGAGGAAGGACTCCGATCTCAACGACCTTAACAATCGGCGTAAAACCAATCTTGCTCTTGACCTTAACAGCAATTCTCTCAGCAAGTTTAGCAAAATCAACTGTTCCATCAGTCTCAACATAAAGGCGCATTGTATCCTTGCCCTCAAGATGTGAAATATGAATCTGATATTCTGACGAAACCTCGGGGAACAACGAAAGAATCTCCTCGATCTGGGCAGGGAACACATTTACTCCCTTGATCTTGATCATGTCATCAGTTCTACCTCTGATCTCATCTATTCTTGGATACCCGCTTCCACACGAACATTTCTCCGGAATGATTCTGGAAAGATCATGAGTACGATAACGGATAAGCGGTGCACCCTCTTTGACAAGAGTTGTAATAACTATCTCGCCCCATTCACCATCCGGAAGATTCTCGCCCGTCACAGGATCGATGATCTCAAGATATACATAGTCATCCCAATAGTGCATATAACTCTCATTCGGACAATTGATACCGATTCCCGGACCGTATATCTCTGTAAGTCCGTAAATATCATATAACTCAATGCCAAGTATACTTGAGATGCGCTCACGCATATTAGAACCCCAGCGTTCAGAACCTATAATACCCTTCTTAAGATGTATCTGATCCTTAATCCCTCTCTTCTCAATCTCCTCAGCAAGTAAAAGTGCATATGAAGATGTAGCACATAGAACTGTCGATTTCATATCGATCATCATCTGTATCTGTTTGTCAGTATTGCCCGGACCCATCGGAATTACCATAGCGCCAAGCTTCTCAGCGCCCCATTGAAAACCAATTCCGGCAGTCCACAACCCATAACCCGGCGTAATATGTATACGGTCAAGCTTGGTAACTCCTGCCATCTCGTAACATCTGGCAAACTGTATAGCCCAGTCATCAACATCTTTGGATGTATATGGAATAATTACCGGAAGTCCTGTTGTTCCCGATGAAGAATGAATCCTGACGATATCCTCTTCAGGCGCTGTCATGAGTCCTAACGGATATGCCTCTCTAAGATCATTTTTTTCTGAAAACGGAAGTTTCTCAAACTTCTCCTGGCTGCTGACATTTTCAATTCCCGCCTCTTTTAATTTCTTACCGTAAAAGCTTCCTGCATTTACAAGTGCACTAATTCTGTCATTTACCTGATTCAACTGCCTCTCACTTAACTTCATAATCACTATTCCCCGTATAATAAGCGTATAGCCATCACCTCTAAGTTGTTATGCGCTCATCCTTTCTATAGATATTATAAACCAACTCATTCACTTAATTACTGACATAATATCAAGTATTTTTCCTGAAGCAAAGAGTTGCACTAATTCATATTATACGAAAAATGATATATACTTTCAAGGAAAAATGGTACCGGCCTTTTCAAAAGACTGATACCATCTGCTTTACATGAACTGCTGCATTTCACCCATAAGATCTTCTTCAGTCTTTATCAGACGTTTCGCTAAATGAACACTTTCCGGGGAAGCATTATCACTTTTATTAAGGTATTCAGCCACAGACTGAATTCCCATATTGCATCCATCCATTATGATTTTGGCTATCTGTCTGGCGTCATCCTTGATAAGAAGCTTAGCTTCCGTCGTGATCCATGACATCGCCGAAGCCATAAGACCAGGTTTCTCTTCGGTTTTTCCATATCTGGCAAGCTGATCACCTGCTTCCTTTTCAAGTCTTTCATGTTCATCAGTGTAACTGTTAATAAGATTCTTGAACTTCTCGTCAACTACATACTCCTTGACCTGTTTCATACTATTGATTGCCATTTTACAACCGGTATTAACCTGATCTAACAAATCTATTGTTTGTTCTGTCATATTATTTACCTTCTTTCCTTTTTTATCTAGTATTCCACAATTTTCATATAATATACATTTTCATCAAATTCGGGTTTGTCGAGCTGTTTGTCTGACGGACGTACAGTTATGATTATATCTAATTTGTGATCGAAACTTATTTATACATTATGATATTGTGAACGGCTCCGGTAACCAGCCATGCTCGCTTCGGGACCCGTTCGCACTCGCGTTGTGCGACGTAGCAGTACTAAATTCGCAGTCATATAAATATGTCT
>CAMHMG010000222.1 GCA_946186175.1 uncultured Clostridia bacterium
CGGTGGTAAGTATTCTTGCGGAATTCTTAAGGAGCTGATATTTGTCATTATCACCACAGTCACGGTACCAGCGTTGAAGAGAACAGCGGACGTCAGTTACATTGTCGGAGATCATCTTTACCACATGAAATGTGTCAATGCATATCTCAAGATAAAGGGCACCGGTGATACGGATGTTGTCCATTATCCAGTACACAGGTTCCTGAAAAGAGTGGTTACAGTCTTTGCAGATGTAGCGGCGTTGTTTGAAGGTTATTGCCGTGCCTCTGCTGCCAAAAGCAAGATGTCGGATGCTGCGTTTTCTGCCCTGATCTTTGATATTGCAGTGTTCAGAAGTACGGTAGGGACAGGCGACTGTTTCAGGACGGGGGATTTCAACAACAATCTCATCGTAATGAAGATGAGGAATAAAATCAATGATGATAAGTTCCCTGGGAAGTTTTGCAAGACGATTAATAACATTTTTTGGTACTGACATAACAGTTTCCTCCTTAAAATAAAAAGTTCCACACACACGCAGATAACACCATTGCAGGTGATGGGACAACAGGAGAAATGAATAAGATGAGATTAAGAAAATAGAAGGTGTAAAAAAGAAAATTTACGATACTTCGACTATACAATTGATGCTTTCCATGGCCGTAATGGTGTTTTCTGCGTGGTGTGGTTGTTTTGTTGCAGAAAGAATTATAACACAAAGGGCTCTGTTACGGCTATGGAAAACCTCAATTGTAAGAAGTGTGAAAAAACTTAAGATTTGTGCAGGATGAACAAAAACACCATGATATAGAGGAGAACTGAAAGATAAGGGCTCTCCGCGATTAGTTGGTGTTGAAGTCGTTCAAACGTATATAATACAAGGGGTGGTCAAGGTTTTGATGTAAAATATCATAAAAATGGGTAACCTTAATAAGACCTGACAGATTAATTTTTAAAAATTTGTCAGATATAGACAATTAAATATAATAGGGGGTGATACTGAACGTATCAGAAAGTATATCCTGTAAGACTACAGGGTGTATTTTTTTACTGTTTTTTTCACGTCCCTTCCGTATGACAAGAGATTAGAAGATGATGGGTGATTACATCGTATAGAAATCGAATCCCATTTCATCCTGCTCCAAGTGAGCTTCCTTTCTGAATTTTTCATACAGTTCTTCGTTATGAATGTAATGTATGAAATCACGCAGATAGGCATTTTCTTCTTCAAGGCTTTTTATGTCAGCAGCAAAGGAACATGTAATACCTTCAAGTTCATCATATCGTTCCAGAAGCTTTTGAAGAGGGGTACGAAGGCTGATATCAAGATCACCATTTATATAGGCATTCACGTCATGCGTGATGTAAGACCAAAATAATTGGGGAGACATACACCCTTCAAGAGGTTCCTCACCATATCTGTCATAAAGATATCGGACAAGATTACCGGGTATGAGACCGGAAAAATAACGGTCAGCGAGATATTCTTTTATTTCATTATTCATTACCATGGCAGTTACTCCTTTCCTGATATGTGGAATATAAGATTGTCAGAAGCAAGAGAAAGACCACCGCATGTGAGCAGTATACGCTTACGGAAGTTCTCAAAAGAATGAGCACCGAACATGGTACGTTTAACATCCTTTATCTTGTTGTTAAGACCTTCACAGGGACCATTTGAACGACCATAGCGCCATGCATTGAGTATGTAGCTGCGGTAAGAGTAGAAAACCTTAACAGGAGTCTTAAGTTCCTTGATGTCAGTATGACGGTATTTCTCGAACCATTCAGTGAGAAGATCTTTTTGAATCTGAAAACAGGGTTCGTCAAGTATCTCATGGAAATCCTGGAGCGCAAAATAAACTGTCTTGAGCTCAGGAGCAACAGTAAACGCATTTTCAAGTTTCCGGCGCTTTTCGGTTGTAAGTTCGCCCCATTTGATCAGCTGGTTTGAGGTCTTGGTTTTAAGGATATAGGATATATGTTTTAAGAGCTGATAGCTTTCATTATCACCTTTATCATTATAGTAGTTCTGCATACGGATCCTGACGGCATCAACGGTTTTATCAAGGCGCTGTATGAGATGGAAGTTAAAAGTATGTTCTTCACGTGCCTTGATGTTACAGTTGTTTGAACCGCATTCTGTACATACACGAATTTTAGGTAAGGGCACTTCAAGATAAATAAGTTCTCCGGAAGGTGTAAGTTCAGATTTTTTAATAATGATGTTTGGGTCAAGATTAAGTAAACGTGCAGTCAGATCTTCAAGTTGTTTCTTTTTTGAAATAGCCATAATAAAATGGACCTCCTTAAAATAATAAATAATCTCAAGATTAGTAGCTACACATATGTCGAAGAATATGGTTTGTTTTTTATGAATTGAAGTTGACGAAATTGAAGAATAATGATATATTTCTTAGATAATAACTACAATTATAAATGCAAGGATGAGAAGGAGAAAATCTTGTTAAAAGGATGATTTAGCAAATGCAAAAAAGTGAATGGGATACATATTGGAATGAAATAATAAATAGTAATAAACTAAATAAGACGATTGAAATGCTAGATCAAATAGATGAAGAAAAAAATAGGTTGAAGAGGACGAAAGATATTTGTAAAAATATTTTTGACAATTATCAAGCTATAGAATCTAGTTTGAAAGAGGTTGAGGAAAAGACCATAATTCTTTTAAAAGACATAGATAACATTTATTTGCAATCATCTAGGGTTAAAACTGTAGACAGTTTAATAGTTAAGGTGATAAATAGACGGTATAAGTATATTAATTCTAAAAAAAGCAGATATAATCAAATAGATGATGATAATTATGTTGATATCATTACTGATCTTGTAGGAATAAGGCTTATAATTGCTCATATGGGCGATTGGAAAGATATTCACGAACAGCTTATGATAATTTTCCCTATGAATAAAGACTATCAGTATAATGACGATGATTTGATCGAACGAAATGAAGCTGCTATGCAGGCATTGTTACCACATGCATATTATTTGGATGGAGAAAAAGAAATTGAAGATATGTATGTAGAAAATGGTATTACGGCCAAGTTAAGTAATGAGGGGTATCGTAGCATACATTATACAGTAACATTTCAAAATTATTATATAGAAATACAGTTAAGACCATTATTTATGGAGCAATGGTGCATGTGTAGCCATAATTATGTCTATAAAAAAGAAGCTAATAGTAACCATGTTTTTTTGGAAAATATGTCAAGAACCCTTGAGAATATGACTGACATGTCTGGTGAAATTGGTGATCTGATGAAAGCTGTATATGAAGGGGAATATTATGTAAAAGCAAATGGTAATGCTTTTTTAATGAATGAGAATGGGATAAAATGTGTTGATAAATTGATTGAAATGTGCAATAATTCAATGAAAGAATTACAAACTTTGAAAAATAGAATTGAGTTAGAAGAGAAGTAACGATTAACATTAAGTTAGAATTGCATGGAAGTGGAGGATTAAAATGCAAAGAGAACTGTACGGCGAGGCAAAGAAGTATTCGTCACAATTAATGTCGATGGTTAAAGAAAATAGGTTTCCGAAATATCATATGCCTAATTCCGGTAAGGATTATACCGGTGGCAGGGAAGATAATGCAAGGGAACAATTTAATGTTTTTCTTGGGTCATGTGCATATGCTGTGTATTTTGATGATAAACAAAACAGGGAGTATAAATATGTTGGTTGATATAAATTCAATAATACCACAAGATGGCTCGTATGATTTTTTGATAGAGAAATTTGGGGAAGAGAAAATTGCTAAAAGATATGAGCATATCTATTCCATGATTAAAGATTTTTTAAATCAGAAACAGTATGCTGATAAGGCAGCAATATCTGTAGTTAATTTAAATCATGTTATAATTGATTATTTTGTAGATATTTATAGGCTAAAACCATTTCAAGACATTATCTTGGTGAATGAAGCGAAAATATATGCCTATTTGTCATATTGGCTTCTTCGTCATAAACCAATTCAGCAATTTGTAATAGATGATGAAGATATTGTTTTTATAAATGAGGAGTTTGTAACAGATTTTATATTAAGTAATGTGTTAAAAGAACTGTCTGATTATCCGTTGATTGGTGAATGTAGGGGGCAGGTTGAGGAGTTTGCCAAAACAATGAGATATTATTTTCAATATAGAACATATACTCCGCAGAGTATAGAATTAATGTTGTTATCTTTTTCGGCAGGAAGAGGATTGCAGTATTCTATTGATAATCAATCATAAGTAGGCTCTCCGTCATTTATTAATCACAAATGACTGTAAACATAGATGAATACTGGCTCTGAAGAGGTTTTTAATGAAAAATATATGAAAAAGGGTATAGCAAACAAGCCTACCACAATAATTGCTTTTTTAGGTAGAGATTTAAAGTATATAGACAGTACAAAAGAGGAAGAGGCATCGTAGGATGTCTTTTTTGATTGTTTTTTATCACCATACTTTATCGGATAGAAGAGATCTATAAGGTATAAAAGTTGAATCCCATTTCATCATCTCCTAAGTGAGCTTGCGCTGTTGAAGGATGTCAACAACAACGCAACGCTCACCGTCAGTAACATTTACATTGTATTTATCTTTGTCCCAGTGCTGGGATTTTTTCATCCAGAAGCCTGATTCAGCATGAAATTCATCGATACAAAGAGTGCGGGGAAGAGTTTCCAGATGTAGTATCTCGATCGAATCAAATACAGACCGGACGGTGCGTTCAGATAAGAGCTCTTTTTTCTAGGCATAACAAAAATTCCTTTCGATTGAATAAATTTGTTTTGGTGGTCGGTTTCGCAACTGTTACTATAACATATGAGAAGGACTGTGGTATCCGCAGTCTGTAATCTTATCTGAAAGCATGAAAAGACGGAGAAGTGAGCAACAAGTGACGGAGCTAAAGAAAAAGGCTCTCCTGAAAAAGTTGGTGTCATAAACCTGTAACACTAGTAGAATCAAGGG
>CAMHMG010000223.1 GCA_946186175.1 uncultured Clostridia bacterium
GATTTGGAGAAGTGCCGGATATTAGGTGCGAAAGGAATTATGGCCCCTATGATAGAAACTCCGTTTGCAATGACTAAATTTTTGAATGCATTAAATCGTGTATATTCTCAGAAAGAACAAGAAGATATGTTTTATATTTTCAATGCTGAAACTATTACCGGATATAATAATCTGGATGACATTTTATCTGTTGATAATATTGACAAAATTCATAGTGTAGCAGTGGGACGAGTTGATCTGACAGCATCATTAGGATATGGACGTGAGTATATCAATAGCGAGGAAATAATGAAGTATACCAGAGATATATTGGAAAAAGCCAGAGAACATAATATTATGGCCGGTATCGGGGGTGGAATATCTATAGAAGCAATACCGATTCTTAAGAGCTTATCGGATGTTGTGGAGAAATTTGAAACGAGAAAAATCGTGTTCAAATATGATGATGAATTAGATATTATGAGAGCATTGGAGTATGCTGTTGAATTTGAGATAATGTATTTGAAGAACAAAGCAGAATTGTATCAGAAGATGGCAGATGAAGATGCGGCAAGAGTAAAAATGATGGAGAATAGATTGCAGGTTATACGTAATCAACAATAGAAGAGGCTTATTATGATTAGAGTTGCAGATTATATTATAGAAAGAATATACAATGAAGGAGTCAGAAGCATATTTTATGTACCCGGGGGGCAGTGTGTTTATTTAACAGATGCATTAAGGAGAAAAGAAGATATGCATGCTGTTGCCGTCCATCATGAACAGGCAGCAGCAATGGGAGCGCTTACATATTCACTTTTATCTGACAATATTGGGGCTTGTCTGGTTACAACCGGTTGTGCGGGGACGAATACCATGACAGGTCTCTTGCATGCGTGGCAGGATAGTATTCCATGTATTTTTGTTTCAGGTCAGCAAAATTATGATCAAACAGTGCATGCATCCGGATTGCCGCTTAGACAGGTGGGGGTACAGGAGGCAGATATCGAAACGATTGTGAAACCTATTACAAAGTATGCTGTCACAATAGAAAGTGAAAACGATGTCGTCTACGAAATAGATAAAGCAATATATTATGCGAGAGAAGGAAGACCGGGACCGGTATGGATTGATGTTCCGTTGAATATTCAAAATGCTATGATTAATGTTGATAAAATGATACATTTTGATGCATCCAATAAGGAGTTGATAATCAATAGTTCGGATATTCAGTATGTGATGGAAGGGTTGAAAAAAGCAAAACGACCGATTGTATTGGCTGGTCATGGGATTCGTTGCGCATATGCTATTGAGGAACTAAGAGCATTTATTAATAATAACCAACTACCGGTTGTTTTTTCGAGGTTTAGCAGCGATCTAATGCCTTTTGAATCTGAATATAATATGGGTATAGTAAGCGGAATAGCAGGTGCATCCAGATATGGTAATTTTGCAATTCAAAATTCGGATTTTGTTTTATCAATTGGATGCAGATTGTCAATAGATACTACAGGACCTGATAGAGAGAGCTTTGCAAGAGAAGCGGAAATATGTGTTGTAGATATTGACAAAATTGAACATTCAAAAAAAGGTGTAAAAATTGATAGATTCATTCATGGAGATGCAAAGTCATTTTTGGCGGAATTGAACAAATGTAGACCGCTTGAAAGAAAAGTAGATTGGATGAGTACATGCAATCATTGGAAAGATATTTTCTCGGAGGCTGATCCAGTTTTGGATTCCGGTACACCAATTGATGCAAAGTATGTAATAAGAAAAATATCTGGGTATATGCCGGAGGGAAGTGTGGTTATATCGGATGCCGGATTTACGGGAGCGGCAGTTCCAGCAAATATCAAAAACCGAAAGTGTGACCGTATAATACATTCCTTTGCACAAGGTGAAATGGGATATTCGCTTCCAGGGGCATGTGGTGCTGCAGAATTAACAGAAAAACCGATTGTTTCATTTACAGGTGATGGGTCATTCATGATGAATTTGCAGGAGCTACAGACGGTTGTAAGGAACCGCTATAATATTAAGATTATTATTATCAGTAATAATGGATATTCCGGTGTGCGTCATGGACAGCAAGCTCATTTTCGGGGCAAAACTATAGGTACAGATTCCGGTAATGGAGTAGATTTTCCGGACTATGGTAAAATTGCGGAAGCCTTTGGAATTAATTATTGTAAAATAAAGACGTATGCTGAGATTGACACATGTTTGCATAGAGTTTTTGAGAACGATAGTCCGTTTGTTTGTGAAGTTATAACTGATCCGGATCAATTTGATCTGCATAATGCTCTGGTAACATATGGAAAACGTAAGTATGGATTCCGCCCCATAGAGGATCAATCACCATTTATTGAGCGTGATGTATTTTTTGAAGAGATGATAATTGAACCAATGGAAACAAGTTATGGAACGCCTGTTTAATTTAATAATAAAAATCCGATTTATATTGGATAAGGAGGATCTGCCAGATGAAATTATCATTTGTAATCCCATGTTATCGTTCTGAAAAAACGATAACTAAAGTGATAAAAGAGATTAAAGATACAATGGAGACCAGATCGGAATATGATTATGAGATAATATTGGTTAATGACGGATCACCTGACAAAGTGTGGAGTGTGATATATAAAGAAGCAACAAAGGATGATCATATTGTCGGAATCAATCTGGCGAAGAATTTTGGACAACATTGTGCACTTATGGCCGGATATAACAATTGTACCGGTAATTATGTTGTATCTTTAGATGATGATGGACAGACCCCAGCCTGTGATGTGTTCAAGTTGGTTGATGAATTGGAAAAGGGGTATGACGTGGTGTATGCGTCGTATCCGGAAACCCATCAGAACGCATTTAGAAGATGGGGTTCAGATTTTGCAAAAAAAATGTCAGATTATATGTTTGACATAAAAGGTGATGATAGAAAGGGAAGCAGTTATTATATATGCAAAAGGTTTGTCATAGATGAAATGATTAAATATAATCATTCTTTTCCTTATATTGCAGGTTTGTTATTACGAGTTACAAGAAATGTTGGTTTTGTCAATATTGAGCATAGAGATAGGCTTGAAGGGACATCAGGCTATAATTTAAAGTCGTTGATATCATTATGGCTGAATGGATTTACCGCTTTTTCAATTAAACCATTGGAATTAGGAGCTTATATTGGTTTTTTTACTGCACTTTTAGGCTTTGTGTATGCAATTTATACGATTATAAAACGAATTATTACACCAAACGTGATTGAAGGATGGAGCTCGTTAATTTCAATTGTGTTGATTATTGGTGGTGTATTAATGATTATGTTGGGACTTGTTGGAGAATATATTGGAAGGATATATATATGTATCAATAATTCGCCACAGTTTGTGATAAAAGAAATAATACAAACAGACTGTATAAAAAGGAAGTGAAATAATAATATTGGAGAAAAATACAATTAAAACCGTTATTCCTTTTATTATTTTACATATTTCTTTATTCATTTTGTCAATGGGAGCAATCTGTTCAAAGATGGCAGGAAGACATAAGTTTCTATCGCCAAAGTTCATTTTTTTCTATGGACTATTGATATGTATTCTTTTTGTGTATGCTGTTATATGGCAGCAGGTACTTAAGAGGTTGTCGCTTACGGTAGCTTATGCAAGTAAGGGAGTAGGCATAATATATGGTATGATGTGGGGAGTAATGATATTCAATGAAACTATAACCTGGAATATGATTGTGGGTGCTGTTCTTGTGTTGATTGGAGTATATATTTACATATTTAGTGAGATAAGAGAGGGAGATAAATGATACCGTATATAATTGTATTTTTAATCTCAGTATTTGTGTCCTCCATCTCCCAGATTATACTTAAGAAAAGCGCAGAAAAGGAATATAACGATATTATTCATGAATATATGAATGTCCGTGTTATAGGTGCATATAGTATGTTTGTTGTTTCCACTTTACTTACTATGTATGCATATAAGGGCGTACCACTTACTTTGGGAACTCTGTTAGAGGCAGTGGGATATATATATATTCCGATTCTTAGCTTTGTATTTCTTAAAGAGAAAATTACACTTAATAAAATAATAGGTTCTGCATTTATTATTTTGGGAATAGTGGTATATATATTATAGTTATATAGGATGGCGGTGCGTTTATGAAGGTTGTTAATGCATATTGGGAAGAGAGAAATCTGGGTGTATCTACATATGAGGTACAGATGGAAAATGGTGACAAGATAGAATCGATAAAGGATGATCTGGAAAAATTGTCAGCACAGTATATAGTGATAAAAGTTCCGAGTGAACGTAGCGATATATTATCATATATACAGAAAAAGGGATATCAATATATTGAAGATATCATACATGTGGAACATGATCTTCATGAAATTGTTAGAAATCGTATGTATCAAAGATTGTATGATGCAACAGGATATCGAAAAATGACACAGTATGACATTGAACGATTAAAGTATGAGATTGGTATGGGGATGTTTTCTTGTGATCGTATATCGAATGATCCTGCGTTTGACAATGATAAGACTGCGCGGCGATATTTAAATTGGGTTGATGACCTTATCGAACAGAAGGCACTACCATATGTAATTCTTTATAGGGGAGATCCGGCAGGATTTATAATTTTACAGACCAAAGATGGAATAATCTATAATTCTGTTATTGGGGGAGGATATGCAAAATATAGAAATACAGGTCTTGGCATAGTACAGAAAGAACAGGAAATAGTAAGAAATCTAGGGGGAAAAAGAGTAGAAACTCAGGTTTCCTCAAATAATCCAGGACAATTAAGAGCATTGGAAATCAATGGATATACTACTAAGAGTATCAATCATATTTTGATAAAACATAATGCATAACAGGTTTATAAAATTATTTATTGAAACTGTAATACAATAGGGCTGTTTCATAATCCGTAAGATAAAACTTA
>CAMHMG010000224.1 GCA_946186175.1 uncultured Clostridia bacterium
CTCCATACTTCTATTAATCGTTCCATTACAAATTCGGGTTTGTCGAGCTGTTTGTCTTACGGACGCACAGTTATGATTGATTAGATGTTAGTCTCTGTTCGAAACTTATTTACGATTTGATATTGTGAACGGCTCCGATAACCAGCCATACTCGCGTCGGGACCCGTTTGCACTCGCGTTGTGCGACGTAGCAGTACTAAATTCGCAGTCATATAAATATGTCTGCTCATTAAGTACTGACGTCACACAAAGCCCTTCGCGAGCATTAGGCTGTTACCGCTCGCCGTTTCACAATACTATAGTTTGTCGAAGTTTCGAATATACTATTATTTATATATTCAATCATAACTGTGCTGTTAATTGACAAGTTATACAAAACAGCTCGTGCCGTAGAGCTTGGCTCTGTTCATAAAAGCAGGCTGGTAATTATACGATAAATCCCAGCAAACTTTTTTGACAGCTGCCTCACAAGGGATGTTTTAGTTTACTTTCGTATTCAGTGAACAGCCGTTAATTGATATACTTTGGTAATATTTTTTGTCTCATTTGGTAGTGTATTAGATTTTCTTAGTGTTCTGATAGATTTCTAGCGATGCGTGGCAAGGAAGCCACGCAAGGCGTAATGCGACATGGATGTCGCATAAAAGCCGTTCGCGTATTATTGAATAGCTTGTACAGAACACTTAGAAAATCTTATATACGGACAACCGAGACAACAAAATATACCGAAGTATATCGAAAGACGGCGTCCCTAAAACGAAAATAAAACATCCCTACAAACCCGAATTTTATAAAATAAGGGAAAGAATACCTCTATACCCTTTCCCTTATTGTTACCATATTCAGTTATATTATTCTATTAATAGAAAATCCAGACAACCGCTACTTAATCATCTTATCATTCCCGCATTGTAGTGTTTTCTACATAGTGATACATATTGATCATTTGCTCCCAATAAGATTTGTTCCCCATCTTTTACAATACCACTTTCATTGTATCGGGCGTTACAGATTGCCTTTTTCCCACACCAACATACAGTCCTTATTTCACTTATATTATCTGCTATTTCAAGCAATCTTTTACTTCCTTCAAAAAGATGGTTTTGAAAATCGGTTTTTAATCCATAACAAATAACCGGAACATTATATTCATCTACAATTTTAGCAAACAGATCTATACCCCGCCATTTAAAATATTGCTACCAACAGACCTCATATCAAAAACAGCTGCTGTCATTTTATCGTTGCCGCTTAAATTGAGTCCAAAAATATTATAAAGGATAAAATTCCATATTGAATGAAATCCGCAAGCTGCCCAGATACTCTTAAAACTGAACGTAAGGAACGAAAAAACCAACGATATAAGAATGAGGTTGACTACTGCGAAGAAGATTATTCCTACATCATCCCCCACGAAATTGGAAAGATGCGGGATAATAAACAATGTTGTACTTATACCTACTGCAACAGGAATAGCGGTCCTGTCTTTTAGAAGCTGCAGGACAACTCCTCTGCAAAGTACTTCTTCCATAGCTCCCTGACAAATGAATCCACCTAGCATAAGTAATATGTAGATACCGTTAATATCGTCAAACAAACCATTACAGGTTATTGTCCCGGAAAGCACAACTAAAACAACTGATACTATTATTAGAACTAACCCTGCAAGTACGCCTATAAAATAAGTTCCTGCATTTTTTGTGAACCCAAGCTGTGCAACAGTCTTTTTTTGAAAAAGCTTCCAATATAGAATCATTATTCCAATTAGTATAACATAACCGTAATACATTATTAGTTGCATTATATTTGAATCAAAAATTTCACCGTGAAACGGATTCTTACCTACGGCAAGAAGAAAAGCTATGACAATGCCTTCACCAATTATTTCCGAGCCAAATTTAACAAACCAGAAAATAATGATAACCTTAATGATATAGAGCATTACCGGCATTTCAGTTCGGTTATTTAACGGACTAATGTTCTTAATTATTTTTTTAATCTTACTCATAATCAACAATTCCTTCAAAATTATTTTGTTGAATCAATCGTAAGATTTTTGCTCAAAAAACTCCACCAATCAACCTTGTCAATCCGTCAACTACGATTAACATTCCTGTTAAAGATCGTTGCAACGCCCTATTTTTCTACATTTTATTAAGATTAAGTAGGTGACTTGCCGACTACGTTTACAAATCCTGTATATTTTGTTACATTAATTACATTTCAACAACAATCTCATTATTATCAGCAAGCTTTGATGCCTCTATATAATTACCATCAAGCACCTCATCATTTAATGTAAGCTTGGCAACACCTGACTGTTTGCCGCCTAAATTCTTGACAGTAATGTGTAAATGCTTGTCACGGAAATCCTTATCCATAGAAAACTCTTTCCACTCACAAGGTATTGAAGGATCAAGCTTGATTCCGTCAAAATCAGGACGGAGTCCCAGAATTCCTTCAACACATGCAACCATAACAGTTGAAGCTGTACCTGTCAGCCAATGAACATGAGCGCGTCCCTCAAATGGTGAATCCGTACTCTCAGTAAACTGTCCATGACAATATGGCTCGAGCTTTCTGATCTCCGCCTTATCATTCATAGATGCAGGTGAGGATTCATTAAAGTATTCAAATGCACGATCTCCATGTCCCATAAGTGCCTCAGCAAGGATGATCCATCCCTGTGGCTGAGAGAATATGCCGCCATTTTCCTTAGTCGAAGGATTAAACAGAAGCATCAATGCTCCGTCAAATGCATGATTAACATATGATGGTGCCATAAGTCTTACACCATAAGGAGTATTAAGTTCTCTATGCACAGATTCAAGTGCTGCCTCTGCCTGCTTCTTAGAGGCAAGGCCCGAGATAACCGACCATGACTGAGGGTTGAGCCACATATTAGCTTCCGGATCATTCTTAGAACCTATGATCTGTCCATCTTCTTTGTAACCACGAACATATCTGTCATCTTCCCAGCATGTTTCCTGTATAATATCTCCAAGTTCTTTCTGTACTTTATCAAGATAAGCAAGATACTCTGTATCATTTTTCTTCTCAGAGAACTTGCGGATAATTGTCATTGCATAATAAAGCTGCATCGCAACAAAGCTTGATTCACCCTGTTTACCAAGTCTTAAGCAGTCATTCCAGTCTGCGTGAAGACCTGCCGGCATCTTATGATTGCCAAGGTGATTCATTGAGAAATCAATAGCACGCTTCAAATGCTCATATACCGTACCCTCACCGCCATTGGCAAACAATATAACCTCGTCAATAAAATCAACATTACCTGACTCAGCAATATATTTATATACTGTAGGGAACAGCCACAAAGCATCATCAGCACGATAAGCTGGGTGCCCTGTCGCCTTAACATATGACGCGTCATCAGGTGTGTCCTCATGACCTGCATTATGATTGAATTTAACAAGTGGAAGTCCACCGCCATTATCAACCTGGGCAGAGAGCATGAATCTGATCTTCTCTAACGCCATCTCAGGATTAAGATGTATAATTCCCTGAATATCCTGAACCGTATCACGATATCCATATCCATTTCTTAGTCCGCAGTATGTAAATGATGCCGCGCGCGACCAGATAAATGTCATGAAGCACTGATAAGCATTCCATGTATTGACCATGTTGTTAAAGCTCTCTGAAGGAGTATTAACCTGCAAGTGCGAAAGCTGTCCATGCCAGTAATTGATAAGCTCCTGTAATTCTGCATTTGTTACTGTTTCGACATCTTTATATCTGTCGATGATCTCCCCGGCAGTCTTATCATCCTTCATACCAAGAACAAATGTAATCACCTTATCTTCTCCCGGTGCAAGTGTAATCTTTGTATGAAGTCCACCGCAGCCGTTTGAATTATAGTTAAGTGTATTATCGCACTCACCATTTTCAACCGCAACAGGATTGCCGTATCCGTGATATCTTCCTATGAAGCTCTCCTTGTCACCGTTATAAGAAGCAACCGGATTGCCAGCAAGACCAAAGAAACGTGAAGTACTGTTATTACCGTCAACAGCATTTTTGATGTTCTCATTTATTGTCTGATATATAAATGTATCCTTGAAATATGTCTTGGTAATAAACAAAGTATATTGAAGATTAACCTGATCCTGTTCGTAATTACAATCATTGGTGAACTCAGCATAACCGAAAACCGAGAGGTTCTTTGCCTTATAAGAAGTATTCTTAACCTTTAATCTCCACACTTCATATGTCTTATTAAGCGGCACATAGTATAGAGCTTCCGAGTGAATACCCTCATAATCAGCCATGATATTGGTGTAACCTGTACCATGACGACACTCACCCTTATACTTATCTAACGGCTTACCAACCGGCTGCCATGAAGCTGACCAATAATCCTTAGTATCGTCATCTCTTAAATATATGTACCTACCCGGTTGATCAAATTGATTAAAAACATAACGCAATATTCTGCCATGCGCTCCACTTTTCTCAAAACTATATCCACCTGCATTATTGGATATAATGGCACCGTATGCCGGTGAACCAAGATAATTAGTCCAGGGGGCCGGGGTATCAGGTCTGGTAATTACGTATTCTTTGTCTTTGTCGTTGAAGTAGCCGTATTGCATATCTTCCTTACCTCCATAAATATTAGATTTTTGTTTGTGATACAGTGATCCGATATACATTCGGCACTAATATCAAATAATGTGTGTGTTGTGGGAATTACGAAGTAATGTAGCAACTCGTATATCATTGGGTAGCAAAAGATACTTTTGACACCCATATCATAATATTTTAAATATGACAAATGCGAAACCCATATCTAAAATACAGAAATATCGAGTTTCGCATTTGTTTAATTTATTAATTATTTATATGCACGATTTGAAAAAGTCTTTATTCACTTAGTGATATCAAGCCTCTTCCTGAGCATCTTTAAG
>CAMHMG010000225.1 GCA_946186175.1 uncultured Clostridia bacterium
TATAAGGGGTTGTACTGGTTTCGACGGGGATTTAGAAATCATGGAAGCCATTGATGGACCAGGACCATCTAAAAACTTGGAATTAAATATAAACGCAGACAATAAGTTAGCGTACGCTGCCTGATGGCAGCTGTCTTACCTAAGTTAACTCGCGGCTTAGGATAAGGCATCAAAACAGCGGGGCACTTTGACGTGAAAGCTTTGACACGTCAAAAGATTAATGAAGCTACTAAGGGTTACAGCCTGTCGGTTGGCGGTAACTTAAGGGAATGTCTGTAGATCGACTGTAATGGGAGATGCTATGATGGAAGAGTTTTCGGACGCGGGTTCGATTCCCGCCAGCTCCATTTATTATTACACTATAATGGATAGGAATGTTGTATTATGGAAGATAATTCACATGTTGTTGATGGATTTGTGTTCTCGAGTGTTGCTGAGGCTCAGATTGCATTAAAGGAACAAAAGAATATCGATATAATAAGACAGCGGACGCCGCTTTCGGATCCAAATGCCGCTTATGCATTGTATTGTAAGCTTATAGAGCGCAAAATGTTCAAAACATCAGTAGGGCACGGCTTTCTGTATGAACTCAGACATTATCTCATTGAGGATTGCGGATATTCTTCTGATTATTTGCCTAATATAGCTATATCAGGCAAAGGTGGAGGTGATATATTCGCAGATTTCAAACGTGAAGCTCTTGAGGAGAAACTTCAAAGCAGCAAGCTTTCTATTAAGCGGATGAGTATTGTTATTGTTGCATTAATTGCAATAATTGTAGGTATGTTTGTGGTGGCATTTATTAATCCCAATGTTGGATATGTTAATACAGAAAAGAAGGTTCTCAATAAATATGCAGCATGGGAAGAGGATCTTAGAATGCGTGAGGAAGAAGTTAAGCAGAAAGAAAAAGAATTGAATATCAATGTGGATGAGTAAATCACATTTTCAACATAATTACATGATATATTAAGGGGAACAGGGAATTCTGTTCCCCTATTATGATTATGATTTTTGCGATATTAGTAATGATGTGGAGGTAAGAACAATGGGACAGGTTAAAATACTTGTTGTTGATGATGAATCCAGAATGAGAAAACTGGTCAGGGATTTTCTTGTAAAGAAAGATTATATTGTGCTTGAAGCTGCTGATGGGGAAGAGGCAGTTGATATGTTTGTTGCAAACAAGGAAATATCGCTTATTATCTTAGATGTAATGATGCCCAAGATGGATGGATGGCAGGTATGTAAAGAGATACGAGAATTGTCGGATGTTCCGATAATTATGCTCACTGCCAAAAGTGATGAGAGAGATGAACTCTTGGGATTTGAATTAGGTGTAGATGAATATATTTCTAAACCTTTTTCACCAAAGATTCTTACTGCCAGAGTAGAAGCAATACTAAGAAGAACCAACGGCGCTATGTCTGAGGAACTTCTAAAAGCAGGTAATATTGAAATGGATATATCTGCACATACTGTTAAGGTTAATGGAAAAAATGTTGAATTAAGTTTTAAAGAATTTGAATTGCTTAATTATTTTGTTGTTAATCAGGGAGTGGCGCTTTCAAGAGAAAAGATTCTTAACAATGTTTGGAATTATGATTATTTTGGAGATGCAAGAACTATTGATACCCATGTCAAAAAACTGCGCAACAAGCTTGGAGAATGTGGAGATTATATCAAGACTATCTGGGGTATGGGATATAAGTTTAATGTTGAAGAGGAATAGGAAAATATGGCACTGAAATTCAAACATTCACTTCGATTTAAGATAACAATGCTTTTGATGGTTATTATGACGCTTACAATATTTGGCTCAATTGGAATCACTCTATTAAGTGTTAAAACATATTTTGTCAGTAAGTTAAAAAACAGAATGATTAATGCGTATAATGATGTCAATGTCATTTTCAGTAATGACGTAAGCTCAGATGACAAAAGAGAAGCTCTGTCGAAGATTGTGGCCAAAGGTGATATAACAATTCTTGTACTGGATGCTAAGGATGGTACGGAATATACCAATATTAATGAAAAAAGTAAGATGCTCTTAAGTATGCAGGCGCTTGCTGAACTATTAGACGGTAAAGATGAGAATGATCTTGGAGATCTGTTCGTTAACGGTACCGAAGGCTATTATCAATTTAATAAGAATTACGATACTTCTATGAATGCCGATTTCTATGATCTGACAGGTGTTTTAGATGACGGAAGTCTTATTGCGTTAAGATCTTCAGGCGCAAGACTCAATGATAATGTTAAGATCACACTTACGTTATATACCTATGTTGGTTTTTTTGCTATTATTATCGGATGTATTGCTATGTTTGTTGCCAGTAACGTATATGTTAAACCTATTCATGAAATGGCTGTTGCCGCGAAAAAGATGGCGCAGCTGGATTTTGATACAAGAGTATGTACAAAGCATCAGGATGAAATCGGAGAGCTAGGCGACAGCATCAATTCGATGTCTAAAGAGTTAGAGGCAACAATTTCTGAATTGAAGACAGCTAATGTACGTTTGTCTAAAGATATAGAAAAGAAGAATCAGATTGATGAGATGCGCAAGGAATTTCTGTCTCATGTCTCACATGAACTCAAAACTCCGATTGCCCTCATTCAGGGATATGCCGAAGGTCTGAAGGAGAACATTTCAGATGATCCTGAAAGCAAAGATTTCTATTGTGAAGTTATAATGGATGAAGCTGATAAGATGAATACAATGGTCAAAAGGCTTATGGCACTTAATGAATTGGAATTTGGTACTGATAGGATCAATATGGAGAGATTTGATATTGTTGAGCTAATCAATAATATTAATCATTCGTCGGACATATTACTTCATCAGAATAATCTACAGTTGAGATTTGATAATCAAGCTCCTTTATATGTATGGGGAGATGAATTTATGATAGAAGAGGTATACACTAATTATTTGACCAATGCAATTCATCATACGCCAAAAGATGGCTTGATCAAAATATATATTGAGGATTTAGGAAAGCTTATAAGGGTAAATGTATTTAATGAAGGTAATAATATCCCGGAAGATGAACTGGAGAAAATATGGATCAAATTTTATAAAGTAGATAAAGCAAGGACAAGAGAATATGGAGGCAGTGGAATTGGCTTGTCGATTGTTGCAGCTACTATGAAATTACATGGAAGAGATTATGGAGCATATAACAAAGAGGGTGGAATTGTATTCTATTTTGAACTGGAAAAAGAACACAAAATTGTTGAAGAAACTTTAATTTCATGTTAAAATATAAGCGGTTATATTCTAATTATCATTATATTTATAATTGAGGTAGATTTATGTCAAAGAAGTTAATATCTTTGATCTTATTATTATCAATAAGTACATTTTTAACAGGATGTGAAGAGGTGATCGAACTTACCGATACAGAGACCAGACTCATTGCTGAATATGCCGGAGAATTGTTACTCAAGAATGACCGGAACTACAATGACAGAATTGATCAAGGTGAGAAGATCGAGAAAGAGATGGAAGAGGAAGCATTAGAAAATCCGGAAGACGCTTTGTCAACTGAAACTACAGAGTCGGATAGTTCTGAGACATCTGAAGATGCCGGTGATAATGATAATAACGAGGATGAAGGTACGAATAAGGGGAATGAACTTAACAGCAATATAGATGATATTGATGTTACAGATGATAACAATACTGATAGTGGACAGCAGGTTGGTACTGAAAGTGATATTGCCAAGATATTAGGTATGAATGGTTTATCTATTACATATAAGGATTATATCATTACTGATCACTATCAGCCTGATGATTCAGATGAACAGGTATTGTCTCTTGATGCAAGTGAAGGATATCAGTTGTTGGTTCTTCGCTTCAATATTAACAATATTTCCGGTGATTCCTTGAAATTCACAATGTTAGACGAGGATGTAGATTATAGGATTGTTTGTAATGGCAAGAATGCTGCTAATCCTATGCTTACGATATTGTTGAATGATCTTGGTACTATGGAGTCTGTCATATCACCTGAAGAAAGTCAGGAAGGGGTTCTGGTCTTTCAGATATCAGATGATATGAAGAATAAGCTTTCAACTATGGAATTGAAGGTAGAATATAATAACGGTGAGAATGTTATTACGATATTATAATTAAGGGGGTTCTGTATTTATGGACACAAATATTTTATTAGAGAGTGGAACTAACGAATTAGAGGTCTTGGAATTTACTATTAGCGGCAATCATTATGGTATTAATGTTGCCAAGGTAAGAGAGATTCTATCAATGACCGATATTACGCCTATTCCTAATTCGCATCCTTGTATTGAAGGTATATTTATGCCAAGAGATACGATAATAACTGTAATTAATCTTGTCAGGGCATTAGGATTTGATGAATCAAACAGGGAAAAGGGCGAGATGCTCATCGTGACCAATTTTAATAACTTAAATATTGCATTTGAGGTTGATCAGGTGCTTGGAATTCATAGAGTTTCATGGATGGATATTGTCAAACCAGATAACACAGTTAATGCTCCCGGAGTTGGAATTGCTACAGGTATTATTAAGAAATTAGAGAATCTGATAATTGTTCTTGATTTTGAGAGAATAGTTGAGGAGATATGTCCAGAGACAAGCCTTAAGATGTCTGAAGTTACTCAGCTTGGTGAAAGAGAACGTAATAATGCTCCATTACTCCTGGCAGAGGATTCGCCTATGCTTTCTAAGCTTGTTACAGATGCACTTACAACAGCAGGATATACTAATCTTACTGTATGCTCTAATGGAGAAGAATTATGGAACAAGCTTCTTGAACTTAAGAAGAACAATGGTGTAGATTATGGAGTTAAGGTTGTAATTACAGATATTGAGATGCCACAGATGGATGGTCACAGACTTATCA
>CAMHMG010000226.1 GCA_946186175.1 uncultured Clostridia bacterium
GCGGCCGATGAAGAAAAACTGCGTGAAGGTCCGGAATATGAAAAAGCGAAAGAAAGGATTTCGGAGAAATATTATTTGCCGGAGTATCAGATATGAGTCTGGGAGTAATACCATCTATGCTTGACCAGGTGGTGATAGGAGATATAGAAAGAACAAGACTTCATAATGTTAAGGTGTTGTTTATAGCAGGCGCTAATGAAGGTATTTTGCCAAAACCGATCAATAATAATGGAATATTAACTGATCGCGACAGGAAATTGCTCAAAGAACAGGATATAATAATGTCTCCGGATAGAGCAACAGCATATTATATACAACAATTTTATTTATATATGCAGATGAATCAGACATCTGAAATACTCAGTATATCATACAGAAAGAATGATAGAAAGGGAAGTGCTCTTAATGTATCATTTTTTGTGAAATCTATTATAAAGATGTTTCCTAACAAGAGTCTTATACGTTCTTTTGATATCAGGAACTCCATAATTCCTTCATCAATAGAGGATATGATCTATGAATTCGCTAATAATCTATCAACAGATTCTCTTGGTGATTCTTCATTGTACAAAGTATTATCGACTGCTGAAAAAGACAGGATCAACAGTATGCTTGAAGGATATGCGTATATTAACCAGCCGGGTGTTCTTAATGAACAAATATCAGCGAAATTATATGGTAACACTATGTTGCATAGTGTTTCAAGGTTAGAGAATTATGTATCATGTGCATATCAGTTTTTCCTGCAATACGGTTTAAAAATCAGGAAACCTGATGAGTATACAATTGAAAATAATCATATTGGAACAATACTGCATGTTGTAATGAAAGATTTTTTTAAAGATATCAAAGACAATGAGATTAGTTTTCCTATAAGCAATGAATATATTGATGAAAAGATTGAAGAATATGTTGAGACAGCAACAAATGATATTGATGAAACCATATTTAACAGTAGTCACAGAATGAAACATATAAAGAATGTTATTACAAGAATTGCCCGTAGAAGTGTTGCTAATCTTATAAGGCAGTTAGAGAACGGTGATATGACACCGGAATATTTTGAAAAAGAGTTTTCACCGGATGATGGATTATCATATATACATATGCCACTTAAAAATGGTGCTGTCATGGAACTGAGAGGAATTATTGACAGAGTTGACATCAAAGAAACAGATGATGCTGTTTACGTTAAAATTATAGATTATAAGTCAGGAGATAAGGATATTGATTTCATTAAGATTACTGAGGGCAAACAATTACAACTGGCAGTTTACATGAGTGTAATGCTCGAATTATTAAAGAAGCAATATCCGGGTAAAAGGATAATTCCCACAGGAATGTTTTATTTTCAATTGGCTGATAAGATAATTGAAGGTTTTGATGATGAAACCGTAGAAACAGAAAGAATTAAGCAATCGAGAATGAAGGGACTTGTTAACATAGATGATGATTGTTTAAATGTTCTTGATCATAGAACGGGCTGTGCAATACCTGTAAAATACAATAAGGATGGACAGTTATCAGCCGGTAATACACATACCGTTACTGAAGATGAACTAATGGCAATTTCACGATATACCTGGAAGAAAATGATAGAGCTCGGTGATGAGATTGTTAGCGGACATATTGATATGAAACCTCAGAAAGGTGAGATTTCTTCCCCTTGCAGCTATTGTGATTTTAGGAGCGTCTGCCGCTTTGAGGCGGGGCTTGGTGGTAACAGTTATGGAATTGGATCAAAGCTTAGTAAAGAAGAAGCAAGAAATCTTATCATGGGTGATGAAGAGTAAAATATACATTTTCTACGAATCTCGCAGTGAATGCGAGATTCTACCTGAACAGTTACATAAGATCTTTAATTATCAGGAGGCATTGATATGAATTGGACAAAACAACAACAACAGGTAATAGACTTCAGAAAGGGTAATCTTTTGGTGTCTGCAGCAGCGGGTTCGGGAAAGACTGCTGTATTGGTTGAAAGAATAATTAAAATGATATTTGACAGCTCTTCACCTATTGATATTGATGAGTTGTTGGTTGTGACATTTACAAAGGCTGCGGCAGCTCAGATGAAGGAAAAGATTGCAGCTGCGATCGAAAAGAAAATTCAAGAAGAACCGAATAATAAGAGATACCTTGAACAACTCAATCTTGTCGGTGATGCTAATATTTTAACCATAGATAGTTTTTGCTATAAGATTCTTAAAGAGTATTTTCATGTTATTTCAATAGATCCAAAGATACAGGTTGCTGAGGAGACAGACCTTGCATTGATCAGAGAAGAAGTGATATCAGAAGTGATGGAAGATTTCTATGAAAATAATGAAGATTTTTCGGATTTTTCTAATGCCTTTTCTCTTGATAAGGATGATTCTAATATTGAGGAATATATATTGAGAATATACGAATTGTCGGAAAGCTATCCGTTTCCGGATAAGTGGTTTATAAATGCAAAAAATAATCTTACGATCAACGGTGAAGAAGATCTTATGTCATGCTTTTATACCAGGATGTATATTGATGAAATACACAAAGATGCACAGGAGATTCGTAATTCGATCATGCAATTTCTTAGCATGTCGAGAGCGGAGAATGGACCATCTCATTATGAAAAGGCACTTCTTTCTGATATTGTTATTGTTGATGATATTATATCTGCAAATACATACAGTCTTTTAAATAATCTGTCGGGTGTAAAGTTTGACACTTTAGGAAGAGCAAAGAAATCTGATGTTTTTGATTGCGATATTGCAGAGACAATTAAGTCGGGCAGGGATAAATACAAAAAGAAAATCAACAGTTTGTTAAAGGCGTTCTCTGTTCCAATCACAACAATTATTGAACAGAGTAAGATAAAGCAAAGGATGCTTTCTGCATTTGTTGATGCTGCAATGGATTTTTCAGAACGATTTTTGGATAGGAAAATCGCATCGGGCTATGTTGGGTTTAGTGATGTTGAACATTTTGCATTAAAGATATTGTGTGATGGAACGGACGAGAATGGAAAAGTATTGCCAAGCCGGATTGGTAGAGAACTGTCTGAAAAATTTCAGGAAATACTAATTGATGAATACCAGGACAGTAATTTTCTCCAGGAATATATTTTGCAATGCGTTTCAAGGGTTCCGTATGGTGTCAATAATATATTCATGGTAGGAGATGTCAAACAGAGTATATATGGTTTCAGAATGGCAAGACCTGACCTTTTTACTGACAAATATGAAAAGTATGTTGATGTAGAGGAAAATGCTGATAATGATAAGATCTTTGATAAAGAAAATCAGGAAAAGAGTCGTGATCCTTATAGCTGTAGCAAGATATTACTCAATAATAATTTTAGAAGTAGAAAGAATGTACTTGATTTTATCAATTATGTTTTTTATCAGATCATGAATGGTTCAATAGGTGGAATTGACTATACGGAGAGGGAAGCTCTTCATGCCGGAAGAAAATATCCTGAATATGAAAATGATCATGTTGAAGTATTACTCGGTGAGAGTAAGGAAAAACAGATGATCATGAATGATGATCAGAAAATTACTGATGAGCATTTAGACGATGAATATATTGATATAAGCGGTATTGAATTAGAGGCAGGAATGGTTGCTGAAAGAATAAGAAACCTTGTGGGATTACAGGGAAATACTCCGCATTTGATAACGGATGATAATACAGGCAATTTAAGACCTGTCAATTATTCGGATATTGTGATACTTTTTCGCTCACCAAAGAGTTATCAGGCAGTGTTTTCAGAGGTTTTAATGAAACAGAATATACCTGTTAAATTACAGAATGAGAATGGGTATTTTGATCTGGTTGAGATAAGGTCGTTAGTTACCATTTTGAAGATGATAGATAATCCGTATAATGATGTTGAATGCGCAGCATTGTCAAGAGGTTTTTTCGGAAGAATGAACAACAATGAATTAGCCGTTTTAATTCTTATGAAGAGAGAGGCGGAGGAAAGAGATAACTCTCATTTATATCTGTTTGAATATCTGAGTATGAAAGTCGCTGACAAGGATATATTTATGAAAGATTTTGCGGCTGTCTTTACAGCTGAAGGTGGATTTCAGGATGCAAGTACAGATGATATTGATCCTGAGATTATTTATGAAAAATGCTGTAAATTATTATCAACAGTAAACAGTTATCAAAAGATGATCAATAATATTTCAATATCTGAATTGATCATGAAAGTTTATTATGATACGGGATTTTATTATTATATACAATCTATGCCTGAAGGGAGGGAGAGAAGCAGGAATCTTACACTTTTTTGTGATGAGGCTGTAAGGTATGAAAGAAAAGGCTTGAAATCACTATTTGGTTTCTTGAGATTTATTAAAAAAATCTCAGATAAAAATATTACTCTTGGTGGAGATGCTTCAAGTGAAATAACAGAGAATGTAGTGAGAATAATGAGTATTCACAGAAGTAAGGGCCTTGAGTTCCCTGTTGTTTTTGTATCGGGACTGGGTAAGGAATTCAATTTGTCTGACTCAAAATCTCCAGTAATTCTTCATTCAGATTATTATATTGGAGCTAAGTTTATTGATCCTGTTAAGAGATGCAGTAATGACTGCTTTGACAGGATAGCCATGACGTCGATGATAAGACTGGAAAGTGTTGCGGAAGAACTTAGGATATTCTATGTTGCACTTACAAGGGCTAAAGAAAAGTTGATATTAACAGGTGTTACTCCTGATATAGTCAAACTGATTGACAGGATGAAAGAGGTTGCATTATCCGATAGTATCAGAATTGATTATGGTATGCTTAGCCGCTTTGACAGTTATCTTGATTTTTTGACTGCATCACTTATGCGTAATCGTGTGTTCCATGATGAGATGAAAAAAGTCATACCAAGAACAGATAAAAA
>CAMHMG010000227.1 GCA_946186175.1 uncultured Clostridia bacterium
TGATATAATTAATGATCTGTTAGAAATGCAGAACTATTGTGAGAATGGAGAATATCAACAGCTAAAGTCTTATTTGGATAGTACATTAGGATATGTTCAGAATATTAGTAAAAGCAGTTATGATGTGGGAAATGATATTATTAACACAGTACTTAATTATTATCTCCAGACATCTAAGGATAATCATGATATAAAGGTACATGGATATATAGATGACAGTATTTCTTTTGAACAAAGGGATTTGTGTGTAATATCTGCAAACCTTATAAAAAATGCTGTTGAAGCATTAGAGAAAATGGACAAAGGAAGATTAGATTTTAATATAGAACAAGGAAAAGAATATCTATATATAAAAGTTGAGAATTCTTATGATGGGAAAATAATCACAGATAAAAATGGAAATGTTGTAACGTCTAAGAATGATAAGAAAAATCATGGTATTGGTATCCTTAATATAAAAGAGATTGTGAAAAAATATAATGGAAGATATGTAGTTGAAACTAATAAAGATACATATTGTACAAAGGTGTATTTGAAAATTTCATGACCGTTCAAAGGGATATAAGACCGTTCGTAGGGAAGGGTATTGAATTATTGATATTTTTTGATAGACTACCTAATTGTAATAGGTAGTCTATTTTATATAAATGGAGGTGATGAAAATGTTTATTACTAGTGGAGTGGATTGGAGTGCGTGGATTCGCAAATGGTTACATAAATAAATCAGTAAGAAGATATATAATCAAAAGATATCATTTACTTAATGTTTTTTCTGTACTCTACGATATTATCCAACAGTTTTTCAGGTACTCTAAGATTTCCCCAGCCTGTTCCGATTGAGATGTCGGGTTTGATAGCACCGTGGAAATCTGAACCGCCGGATACTAACAGGTTTTTGTTATATGCTATACTTCGAAGTTCTGAAGTCTGACCGTTATCATATGTAGAATAGTAGCATTCCATTCCTGCAAGTCCGGCAGGGATAAGTTTATCAAGCAATTCTTCGACTTGCGACTTTGAAAGTTTATAAGAATATGGATGAGCAAGGATTGCGGTGCCGCCGGCAGCATTTATTAATCCGATAACATACTCGGGAGTTACCTTTGGTTTTGGAAGGTAAAATGGGCAATTAATTCCCAGATATTTGTCAAAGGCCTCAGCTTTGTCTTTGCATACGCCCTTTTCTACCAGAACTCTTGCAAAATGAGCGCGCGTTATAACACTTCCGGGATTGCCGTGTTTAAGCTCGTCTATTGTTAAAGGTATCCCACCGTCTACGAACTTCTTGACCATTTGTTCATTTCTTAATTCTCTGGCCTGCTCCATTTTTTTGAGGGCATCTAAGAATTCTTCATTCTTGTGATCGACAAATAGTCCCACAATATGAATTTCACGTTCATCCTCGTAGCAGGAAAGCTCGGTGCCTGGGATGACATTTATTCCACCAATTTCTTTGGCGTGATTAAGAGCCTGCTCAATCCCCTTGACAGTGTCATGATCGGTGAGTGCAAAAGATGATAATCCGGCCTGTTTAGCCAGGTCAACTACCTCTTCGGGTGTAAATGAACCGTCGGATGCAGTTGAATGTGTATGTAAATCAATATAATTCATTGTATAGTCTCCTTATTGTTTGATGTTAGTTAAACTCTTTTTTAAATATACATTTGACTTATAACATAAATGAAAGTTGATTGCAACCTAGTCATCTTTTTGCTATAATGAACCCAATTCGATAAATTGAGTATATACAGAGGAGGATAATTATGGACGCTAGAACAACCGGTATTGTAGCTTATATTACATGGATAGGATTAGTAATCGCACTTGTTGCAGGAGATAAGGAAGGTGCAAAGTTCCATTTAAATCAGGCATTGGTAATATTTTTGTTTTCGCTTTTGTCAGCTATACCATGTGTCGGATGGTTATGGGCAGTATTTATGGTAGTATGCTGGGTCATGGGGCTTATTGCAGCAATTAATGAGGAAGAGAAACCTGTTCCGTTGATTGGTGGAATTACATTGATCAAATAATTGAATATTGAAGTGATTGTGAATTTGTAAAATGAGCCTCACAGAGCTCTGCGTATATGCAGAGAACTCTATGAGGCTTATTTTTATGCCGCCTGTCGTCTCCATGTGTTCATTCGCAAAATATTTGAGAAAATAATTGTGACGAGTAATACCCTGCCTGCGTTATAATAGGTGTAAGACAAATACGGTGAATTCACCCTTAAGGAGATGAAGATGAGGGATAAAGAGATAATTGAGTTATTTGAGTGTTGTTTGATGCATTTATACATGTTACAATAACGAAAGTAGATGAAATTTGTGAATAAGCAAGGGAGTGATAGGATATGTCTGAAAACAATAAGGATATAGATAATATAATTGCATTATTAGATGGTAAATGTGAAGCCGGTGTTTCAAGGATTAAGGTGAATGTGTCAGAAGAGCAGACTCCTGAGAGTGTGACAGAGCAGTATCACAGAGGTCGTTGTGATGTGGGAAGTCCGTGGGCTACCGGAAAGGTGAAGAACTTTGACTGTATAGATTATTACTATGAAAGTTAACGAATTAAGCTCGAAGAGCGTAGATGAGTGTTACTTTCATGTATACATGATGCACTTGGTGAAGTAAGCTCCTAAAGGAGCGCAACTGAACTTTAGTGCTGTTCTGTTGACCCGGAGGATGAGAGGTCTTGAAAGCATGATGATTATTTGGTATATTTTTATCATAAGTGACACATATGAGAAGGCAAGATGGAGGATGATCGGATGAGATTGATATCGTGGAATGTTAATGGAATAAGAGCCTGTGTGACAAAGGGCTTTGAAGATTACTTTAAGGAGATTGATGCAGATGTATTCTGTATTCAGGAATCAAAGATGCAGGAGGGACAGCTTGAACTGGATCTTCCCGGATACCATCAATACTGGAATTACGCTGAGAAGAAGGGATACTCGGGAACGGCTATATTTACCAAGAAAGAGCCGCTTAGTGTTACATATGGAATTGGTATAGAGGAGCATGATCATGAGGGAAGAGTGATCACTCTTGAATATGAAGATCATTATATGATCACAGTATATACTCCGAATTCACAGAATGAATTACAACGTCTCGATTATAGAATGACCTGGGAGGATGCATTTAGAGATTATCTGAATGGCCTTGCATCAAAGAAGTCGGTAATTGTATGTGGTGATATGAATGTTGCCCACAATGAGATAGATTTGAAGAATCCTAAGACTAACCATAAGAATGCCGGTTTCACTGATGAAGAGAGGTCTAAGATGACAGAACTTCTTGGAAGCGGTTTCGTTGACACCTTCAGATACTTCTATCCGGATCAGGCAGACATTTACTCTTGGTGGTCATACAGGTTCAAGGCAAGAGATAAAAATGCCGGATGGCGTATCGACTATTTCCTTGTGTCAGAGGATTTGAAGGACAAGCTCGTTGATGCGAAAATTCATACGGAAGTTTTAGGGTCTGATCACTGCCCGGTGGAGTTGGAGATAAAGCTTTGATTATATGAAAAAATGAGCATTGCAGCGATTGTGCTTGCACAAATCGCTATAATGCGAAAAATACACATGGAGACGCAGTCGACATGGAAAAGTCTTTTACTGTCAATATCATAGACTATTGGTTCCTTAATGATAGAAACAAATTGACATAAGCGACTGATAATGGTATCATAGTACCAGACATAGGGGCGAAGCAACGTCACTCCATGTTGATTTTTATGTTAAAAGAAATGGACGCTTTAAGCTTGGTAGGCGAAGCGTCCTTTTCTTTATGCTTTTTCAAAGAAACTATCGTGATGATGATACTTATCACAGTTACTCCGATACTTACAATACCTATAACGTTCATAACAGAGGGAGATATAAACAATGCACTTTGTAGACGCAAAAGGAATACTTACCGCCAACAGCGGTATGAATGGAATGAATATATATCGTGGCTGTACTCACGGATGCATATACTGTGACAGCAGAAGTGCCTGCTATCATTTTACCCATGAGTTTGAAGACATTGAGGTCAAGCAGAATGCTCCTGAATTGTTGGAGAGGGCACTTCGCAGTAAGCGCAAGAAATGTATGATAGGAACCGGCGCAATGAGCGATCCTTATATGCACTGTGAGGAGAAATTAGGACTTACAAGAAGGTGTCTTGAAATTATAAGCAGGTATGAATTCGGTCTTGCAATTCAGACGAAATCAGATAGGATTTTACGCGACATCGACCTGCTTTGTGAGATTAATGATAAGGCAAAATGCGTTGTTGAAATGACACTTACTACCTATGATGATAAGCTTTGCAGTATTCTTGAGCCTAATGTATGCAATACAAAGCGTCGTATTGAGGTTTTAGAGATAATTAAGGAGCGCGGAATACCAACGGTTGTATGGTTATCACCGATCCTTCCGTTTATCAATGATACGGAAGAGAATCTTACATCAATATTAGGTGAATGTGTTAGAGTTGGTGTGAAGGGGATAATTTGTTTTGGCATGGGACTCACGTTAAGAGATGGTGACAGGGAGTATTACTATGCGGCTTTGGATAAATATTTTCCCGGACTTAAGGACAAGTACATTAAGACTTATGGTAGTCAGTATGAACTGCCAAGTCCTGATAACAAACAATTGATGAAGATATTTACAGATACATGTAAAGAACACGGTATTATGTACCGGCCGGATGAATGTTTTGAGTATCTTAACGACCTGCCATTAAGATATGAACAAATGAGCTTTGAAGACTTCTGAGCTTGTGAAGAGACTTTATGAGGAAAAAACAAACGGGTACGAAGTCGACGTGAACAAATGAGCATTTGATCGAAGATAAAAGTATAGGGGTTATGACAAAAAGAT